>JBAYCO010000353.1:0-4966 GCA_041668685.1 Victivallaceae bacterium
AACAATGAACGCAATCAAAAAAGTTCCTTTCAACGGAAATAAAATTCTGGTCGTTGAAAAAGCCGATAAAAAATATGTGGCAATGAAGCCGATTACCGAAGCCCTGGGTCTTGACTGGAGCGGCCAGCTCAAAATTATCAGGAACGATCCGGTGTTGAATGAGGGGATGGATGTAACATCCATTCCCTCAAGAGGCGGAAAGAGGCGGAAATCAGGAGACAGTTTGTCTGCCGCTTGAATACCTCAACGGCTGGCTTTTCAAGATTCCGGCGTTGCGCTACACGGGCTGCAGGCGGGAGGCCATCATCAAATACCAGCGGGAATGCTACCAGGCGCTCTACCAGTATTTCCACAAGGAAAAACCATGTTCCGATAATATGCGGAAGATAATCTCCGCGATTACCACCGAGGCCGCCAGGAAAGATGAAGTGATCGCAGCGTTGAAAACACAGATCGTGCGGCTTCTGGAACTTATCGGTGTGGCCACTTCCGAACCTTTCGTTGATGGGCACCGGCGCTGCGGCGGCAAATGTCGGCAGGCGGATACGAAAGCGGAGTTTTTCCGGATTCTCCGGGAACTGCTGCCGGATGAAAACCAGATCAAAAACTAAGCGGAGGTAAACATGAACGCGATAAGCAAAGTCCCGTTTTACGGGAATGAACTGATAACGGTTGAAAGGAATGGTTCGGTCTATGTCGGTATGAAGCCTATTGTGGAGGGAATAGGAATAGACTGGTATTCGCAGTACAGAAAAATTATATCCTCACAAAGGTATAGTCATATGACTATCCCTTTTGAAACCCCTGGCGGCAAACAGGATATGATATTTCTGCCGCTCAAGAAACTCAACGGCTGGCTGTTCAGCATCAATGCGGATAAGTGCCGTCCGGACATTCGCCAGAGGGTCAAAACCTATCAGGAAGAATGCTTCCAGGTACTCTATGACTATTTCCATCATGGAGCCGCGATCAATCCGGGCATAAGCTTCGGGCAGATTACGGCGATATTGGAAAAGATATTGGATAAACTGGATCAGAAAGATGACATCATCCGGAAACTCAAGCAGGAATGTCTAAACCAGGAGGAGATCATCGACGCGGTAACTTCCGGCGCGCTTTACGGGGACGTCAGCCCGGTTACGGGGAGAAGAAAATTCGTTCTCGTGCGCCAGCATTTCAGAAGCTATGCCGAACCCCGGCCCCGGAAAACGAGGAACTGTATGCAGATGGTGTTCGACTTTTTTACCGGAGGGAAATAACCATGCCGAATGGAAACGACCCGGATTTGAAGGATATCTGGACTGTGATCAATGAGGCCAGACGGGAATTGGCGGAACTGCGGGGAATGCTGAATATACATTTTTCAGACCAGAATATTCACCATCATCCGCCGTGCCATCCCGCCGAGGAAATCCGCAAGACCATGCTTTCGGCGGCGGGCGCGGCGATCCTGGCCTTGCTGGCCGCTATCGGTTCTATCGTCGCCAATGTAGTGAGGTGAGTTATGCCGTTACTGATTAATATTGCCGACGCCGTGGCCGCGGAACTGAATAATGCGGAAAATCTCTCACTGGAATTCACCGCCGAAGTCAATCTCAAACCGGAGTTTGAACTGCGGGACTTGAAGGAACTGAAAGTGACGGTAGTTCCGAAGTCGCTCAAGTTTTCCGGGGCGACCAGGCTGGAATCGGCCAGGGAAGTTCAGATCGACGTCGGTGTGCAGAAAAAAACCGCCGACCCGGAGCAGCTTGCGGCATTGCTGCAACTGGTCGAGGAGATTGCCGGGATTTTCGACCGCAAACGCCTGACGCAGTATCAGAAAGCGGTGTGCGTCGGGATCGAAAATGAGCCGATTTACGATCCCGAACATCTGCGGCAGTACCGGCAGTTCACCAGCGTTATTACGCTAAAATTCCGGGTGACCTGAAATGATCAGAATGCGGGGGCGTTCCCGGTTTGACGCCCGGAAAGTCAGGAAAAAGGCCGAGGCCGGGACGTTCAAAAGCCTGAACCATGCCGCGGCGGCGATCCGGCTGACCGCCAGGCACAGCATCCGGCGCAGCCCGAAGGAATCCGCCGCCGGTACTCCGCCGCACACCCGGCGCGGTCTCCTGAAACGGGCTTTGCTTTACAAGGTGGACAAAGCCAAAATGTCGGCGGTGATCGGACCGGCGTATTCAGTCGCGGGACGTTCCGGCAGCGCCCATGAATTCGGGGGTAAATACTACGGCAGAAAGTATCCCAAACGTCAATTTATGGGCCCGGCTTTGAGGGAAAATAAACGACGCATTTCGAGTTTTTGGCGCGCCAGCATCCGGTAAGAATTTTAAAACTTTAATCTTTAATCTTTAATCTTTAATCTCAAAAACCGGAGGTTTTTATGTACAAAATAGGATTTGAAGCAAAGATTTTTTATGGGACGGCGGGTTCGACCGCCTCGACGGAACTAAAACATGTCGCGGAGTCGGTGTCATTGAACATCGAAAAAGGCAGCGCCGAGGTTGCGGTCAGGTCGTCCGGCTGGAAAAAAGTTCTCTCCGGACTCAAGGACGCCTCGGTGGAATTTACGCTTGCCGGGGATACATCAGACGCCGGATTCCTGGCGATCCAGAACGCTTTTTTCAACGACACGGCGATTGCGCTTTTCATTGCCGACGCGGAAACCGGCGGAGTCGGGCTGGACGCTGATTTCGAGGTGATCTCATTCAACCGTACCGAGGACTTGGAAGAGGTCATTAATTATGCGGTAAGCGTCAAGCCGTCCGCCAACTCCGAGCGTGAACCGAGCTGGCAAAGCGGATCATCGGGAGAATAATCATGAAATGCTTCAAGGATAATCAAAACCGCAACTGGACGATTGTGGTGAATGTCGCCGCGGTCAAACGGGTGCGCTCGCTGCTGGAGATCAACCTGCTGGATGTGGTAAAGCTCGATGAGAAAAACCGTCCGAATGTGGACTTGCTCGAACAGTTGGCCTCTGATCCGGTGTTGCTGTGCGACGTAATCTATTGCATCTGCAAACCGGACGCCGACGCGCAGAATATTTCCGACGAGGATTTCGGGGCGGCAATGGGTGGGGACGCCATCGAACACGCGACTACCGCGTTGCTGGAGGAACTGGTCGATTTTTTCCCCGAAGCGAAGCGGCTGGTGCTTCGCAAACTCATGAACGCCGGGGAAAAAGTAAAGCTCCGGATGGAGAAGGCCCTGAAACTGGAGCTGGAAAATCCGGAACTCGACAAGGAACTGGAGAAACAGGTGAAGGAATATATCAATTCATCTACCAGCTCGCCGGCATCCTCGGAATAGACCCCGATCCGTTCACGCTTCGGGAACTTTTGATCATGGCCGACGCCAGGGGAAAAGACAACTGGAATCACACCTCCAGCCTTCTGGCGATGCTCTTCAACATCAACCGCGACCCGAAAAAACAGCGGGCGATTTCACCGGACGTTTTCAATCCGTATGTAACTCAGAAACCTGAAAAAGATACCCGCATGGCCTTCGAGTTTATGAAAGAAATGTGGGTAAAGGGAAAATAATCCATGCCTTCAAGCGCCAATATCAGGGCTGGTGCGGCCTACGTTGAGCTGACTGTGGAAAACAGCGCGCTCGTTCGCGGGCTCAAGGCCGCGCAGATGAAGCTGAAGAATTTCAGCCGCAGTGTGACCGCCGCCGGGAAAAAACTGCTGGCCATTTCGGCGGTCATGGCGCTGCCGTTTGTCGGCGGCGCCAAGACCTTTGCCGATTTCGAGCAGCAGATGGCGAATGTTTCGACGATGCTCGACGAACCGGCAAAGTATATGGACGCCTATAAGGATGGCGTCCGTAAAATGTCCGTCGAGTTCGGTGAAGGCACCGATACCCTCGCGAAAGGCCTGTACGACATTCTGTCGGCCTCAATCGATCCGGCCAAAGCGCTGGACGTGCTGGCGGTATCCGCCAAAGCTGCGAAAGCCGGTATTACCGATACCGGGGTGGCTGCTGACGCGATTACCACGATCCTGAATTCCTACGGCTTGAGCGCGGATCAGGCGCAAAGCGTGTCTGATCTCTTATTTCAAACTGTTAAGCGCGGAAAAACAACATTTGCGGAATTAGCGCCCTCGATCGGGATGGTGGCTTCTACCGCCGCCAGCGCAAACGTTCCCCTTGAGGAGCTGGGCGCGGCGATTGCGACCATGACCCGGAACGGGGTCAAAACCGATAATGCGGTAACGGCGTTAACTTCGATTATCGCGGCATTCCTGAAACCGTCTAAAGAAGCGGCGGCTTACGCCAAAACCCTCGGTTTTGAAATGAGTTCGGCGGCGATTAAATCCGAAGGCCTGGAGGGCATTTTCAAAAAGATCAGCAAGCTGCCGCCGGACGCGATCAGCAAATTATTCCCGAAAATCCGGGCGCTGCGCGGGGTGCTGCCGGCGCTTCGCAATATGGAAGGTTTTTCATCTGATATCGAACTGATGAAAAACCGCGCCGGGATGACTGAAACCGCCTACGCTAAAATGGCGAATACGCTCGCCATGGCTTTCGCCAGGCTCAAACAGGCTGGGATGCTGACCCTATCGGTAATCGGCGAAGCATTGGCCGAAGATTTACGGAAAGCCGCGAGTGTGTTTATGCGGGTGATAACTTCGATTATCGCTTTCATCAAACAGAACAAAAAACTGGTGGTGACGGCGGCAAAAGTAGTGGGAGTTGTGGCTTTGATTGCTGGGGGACTGCTGACGCTGGGCGCGATTGCCGGAACTTTGTCGTTCGCCATTGGCGGGCTGGTTTCGATTATCTCCGTGTTCACCGGGGCGATTAGTTTCGTGATCGGGACGGTCGGCGTCATCATTTCGGTGCTGACCGCCAGTATCTCCGTCTGGTGGCTGGTTGCGGCGGCAGTGGCGGCGGTCGGGGCGACTTTCCTGGTGCAAAGCGGCGTTATCGGCAAAGTCATCGACTGGTTCGGGGCGAAATT
>JBAYCO010000354.1:0-4950 GCA_041668685.1 Victivallaceae bacterium
AAAAAACAGCTGTCATTTCTTGGGATAATACCGGGAAACGCCGTGAAATCTGGAAAGATATCTCGCCGTCACGGAATTTTCATGTTCTGGGCGGCGGTGATGCTATCCATACGACCTGGTTCAAAGCGTTTTATTCGGTATCC
The DNA here is from genome assembly GCA_041668685.1 of Victivallaceae bacterium. Taxonomy (GTDB): domain Bacteria; phylum Verrucomicrobiota; class Lentisphaeria; order Victivallales; family Victivallaceae; genus JAHOYW01. The sequence goes on from JBAYCO010000354.1 coordinate 144, forward strand.
GGGATTTTTATATTTGTAAACAGCGGAGGTAAAGTCAATTGTCTATCCGTTCCAGAAAAGGGCAAAGCTTTATGGAAAAGGGAAAGCGTGGAAGTTTTTATTCATCCATCCAGCCGCCAGGAATATTTTCATTTTATAGTCAGCATTTATAATGAAAAGTGGTCGGAGAAAGGTAATATGGATAAAACATTTGAAACTGTGCCGGAAACCGCGTGGCAGGCGGAAGTCATCAGGAATAAGGACTGCTGGGAAGCAATTATTTTCATTCCATTCGGGTTGTTTACTGCCATGCCTGATGGCAGTTGGAAAATAAATATATGCCGCAATTCGTATTCCCCGAAAGAAACGCTGACCTGGGCTGAACTTTGCGCTTCGTTTCATGAACCAAACAATTTTGGCAGCTTCACTTTCAGTAGTCCATTTTCGAAAAAGGAAGAAATTATATTAAGAAAAAAATTAACCGCAAAAATCATTGCGAGTCCTTATGTTCATAACCTTGAAACTGCCATTAATGGCTGGAAGGAATATGCTCCATTGTTTTATCAGAGCAATTCCCCCTTGTTCCATCGGGTGGAAAAACTTATTTCACAGGATATCCTTTCAGATAACGAGCTTAAAGAAATAGAAGTTGCAATGATCAAACTTGACAATTCCAGGAGAACATATCTTCTCAACAAAGTATTTGCCGGTTGGCGAAACTAAAGAACAAGGAAAAAGAAGATGAATAGTAATTCAGTTCAAACTCAAATCAGTAAAATTGCTCCTTGGGATGAAGGCGCACCTGTGCTCCATTCTCCATTAAGATACGGCGCAAGGGTAAACAACAGTTTTTATTTACCGGTGGCGTGTGTCGGAGCAAGGCCGCTTGTCTTTTCAGCAGAAGGGCTGCCGCGGGGATTGAACATAAACCCGGGCAGCGGGATAATTACGGGCAAGACGGAAAAAGAAGGCGAATACCAAGTATTGCTGAACGCGGAAAATATTCACGGGAAAAATGTCCGCGAACTGAATATCGTCACCGGCGAAACGCTTGCGTTAACGCCGCCGCTGGGCTGGAGCAGTTGGAACTGTTTCGGCAGCAATATCGATGCGCAGAAAATCATGACGGCGGCGAAAGCCATGGTATCGTCAGATATGGCCGCGCATGGCTATACCTATGTAAATATAGACGACTGGCCGGGACCCGCCGAATGGAATTTCACGACAGGCCCCGCGACTATCGGGCTTGTTCCTGAGAAATATCGGAAAAACCGGGTTAAAGCCTTGAAAAAAGCCGCCGACTTTGCTTCAGGGCTTGGTTTGCCGGCAATAGTCACGCATCTCGGTTTCATTCCGGAAAATCCCGGCGATCCGGCTTTTGCCGGCACGCTTGATGCCGTCACGGAGCTTGCCTTGTATCTGAAAGCGAGGAATATGGAATTCTGGTTTGAAACCGGACAGGAGACGCCCATTGCCCTTTTACGGTTTATCCGGGCCGCAGGCATGGCAAATACCGGGGTCAATCTGGATCCGACTAACCTGATCATGTACGGTAAAGGGAATCCCGTTGACGCCTTGGATATCCTCGGTGAATATGTAAAATGCGTGCATGTCAAAGACGGGCTGTATCCTGCTGATCCGATGCAATTAGGGCGGGAAGTCAGGATAGGAAGCGGGCAGGTTGATTTCCCCGCGCTCATCCTGAAGCTCAAAGAAAAAAAATATGCGGGGCCGTTTATTATCGAAAGGGAAATTTCTGGAGAAACGCAGAGGAAAGATATACAGTGTGCATTAAAGTATTTGGAGGAATTGTTATGAATATTGTTTTTAAAAGAAAATTGTTTAGAGAAATAATGCTTATTACGGTTCTATTGACCAACAGTGTTTTTTCAGAAGAAACACCCTATTGTTGTCTTAAAACCAAAGAAAATATCAATATTGATGGCAAACTTGAAGAAAGTATTTGGAAACAGGCTCCGGCCATCCATTTTAAAGAATTAGTTACTGGAGCTGAACCGAAATTAGATTCAGAAGCAAAAATTATTTGGGATGATAATTATATCTATATCGGTATGGAATTCAAAGATCCCAATGTATGGGCAACTATTGATTATAAGGAATTCAAGAGATTTGACGGTAAACGGTATCCGGCCCGGCCCAAGTTTGAAATGATGCGCACTGATACTTTTGCTAAAGTATTTTTGGATCCGGACGCAGATGGTAAGTACTATTTGGAGTTCCATATTAATTCCTTGAATCGGGTCGATACTACTTATCTTAACGTAGGCTGTAGTATGTTAAACAAACCATTCAAGGAATTTGAAAATCATACGGACTGGGATTGCCATAAACTTATGCATAATGTTTTTATTGACGGAACTTTAAATGATTTTGGCGATAAGGACAACGGGTGGTCGTTTGAATTAGCCATACCATGGCATGAAATGCAACTATTCATAAAAGGGAATTGTCCTCCCAAAGCCGGCGATATCTGGAAGGCCCATTTGGCAAGAGTATTTAAAAAAGGTTTTAAACAACCCAATCAATATTGGACATGGCCGACGATAGGACTTAAGCAATGTCACATTCCTGAAAAGTGGGAAACGATAAAATTCCTAGAATATCCGGAAGAAAAATTCCCTAAAAAAATATGCCGTATTGGCTGGATAAGCGGTCATAGTAAAGGAATAAAAAAAGAAAGCGCAAAAGTTATTGAGGCAGCCTCAAAATTTGGGTTCAATATACTTGTTTGTGGCGGCAATGATTACCAATATATTAACGAATTATGTAATCTAGGTAAAAAAGCAAATATTGATATTTTTTGGTCTTTTAATTTGGGAACTATAAAAACTCCTCAGCGTCTTAAACAAGTAGTTAATGAAGTAGAAAAGTCTAAAATCAACCGAATCCAAAAAACTGCACACCCTCTGGAAATAGGATATCAGTATGGAGGGGAGCCTATAAACACAGAAACAGATGTTATTATTACTCCACTTCCTTGCTTTCATCACCCTGAAGTTATGACATTATGTCAAAAGAAACTGGATGAAATATTAAATAACTGCCCCGACCTGAAAGGGATAGCATTTGATTATATAGGTTATAGAAACTATCAAGCTTGCCGTTGTAATATATCCCAGAAAATGTTTAATGACTATTATGAAAAATATTTAAAAGGCAAATTACGCAAAGAAAAGGCGTTGGAGCAGTTCTCATTGGATACGCTTGTTGATTTCAACAACAGGCTTGTTGATTATATAAAAAGTAAGAAGAAAAACTTGAAAGTAGCAACTCATGTTTATCCAGTTTTTGTTGCAGAACCACTATATGGTAATCGTTTAAACGTTGATTATTGTTGTCAGACTGTAGCTTGGTTTTTTCAACCTTACTGGAGTTTAAAAAAAGTAGAAGATTATACAAGAACAGTTATAGAAAGTGAACAAAGATATTTTATTTCCCAAGGTATTCCTTTTGTGGGAATTTTTGATGCACCTAACGAAATGGTTAAATCCGCGAAACGATTTAAAGAAGAATTAGCCGCCATAAAAAAAGCAGGTACAAAATCACTGAGTATATATCCTTTCGATGTTCTTGTTCGTCATCCTGAATTAGGAAATATTGTAATTGAAGAATTGGGGAAATAAAAAGAAAAGTTGAATTTTAAAATAGATTTTACAAAACAATAATCTTGAAACGAAAGTTCAATACGGAGAGTATTTGCATGAATAATAATTCAGTTCAAACTCAAATCAGTAAAATTGCTCCCTGGGACGAAGGCGCACCTGTGCTTCATTCTCCATTAAGATACGGCGCAAGGGTAAATAACAGTTTTTATTTACCGGTGGCATGTGTCGGAGCAAGGCCGCTTGTCTTTTCAGCAGAAGGGCTGCCGCGGGGATTGAACATAAACCCGGACAGCGGGATAATTACGGGCAAGACGGAAAAAGAAGGCGAATACCAGGTATTGCTGAACGCGGAAAATATTCACGGGAAAAATGTCCGCGAACTGAATATCGTCATCGGCGAAACGCTTGCGTTAACGCCGCCGCTGGGCTGGAGCAGTTGGAACTGTTTCGGCAGCAATATCGATGCGCAGAAAATCATGACGGCGGCGAAAGCCATGGTATCGTCAGGTATGGCCGCGCATGGCTATACCTATGTAAATATAGACGACGGCTGGCAGGGAGAACGTGACCCGGAATCAAAAGCCCTGCAGTCCAACCGCAGGTTCCCGGACATGAAAAACTTGTGTGATTTTATTCATTCTTTGGGGTTGAAAGCGGGAATATATTCGACTCCGTGGGTAAAATCCTATGCCGGTCATATCGGAGGTTCGGATGGCGAATGTGTTCGGTGCAATATGCCGGATTATAAGTATAAGGGATTATATTTCGGAGAACATGCCTACCATTATGAAGATGCCGCGCAGTGGGCCGAATGGGGCTTTGATTATCTTAAATACGACTGGACGAAATGGGAACTTATTGAGATAAAGGATATGTATGATGCCTTAAGGGCATGCGGACGGGATATAATTTACAGCTTGTCCAATAACGGCCCGATCAAATATGCGGCGGAATTTTCCAGATATGCCAACTGCTGGCGGACGACGAAAGATATTACCGATCATTGGGAAGATACTCCCGATTACAAGGGGATGAGCTGTATAGGCTTTACCCAGGACAAATGGGTTAAATACGCGGGGCCCGGCCACTGGAATGATCCGGATATGCTGGTTGTCGGCCAGTTGGGCTGGCCCTGGGACAAGGGAGTCGGCAATCTTCTTACCCGTGATGAGCAGATCACGCATATTACTTTATGGTCAATA
>JBAYCO010000355.1:0-4938 GCA_041668685.1 Victivallaceae bacterium
TTTGCCGATGAAACCGGGGAAAGGCTCGGCCTGAATAAAAACCTGAACATCCCTCTGCCCGCCGAAATCGGCGACAAAGAATACAGGCAATACTTGTTAAAGGCCCTCAAGGCAATTGATAAATTCGAACCGGAAGCGCTTATCCTGTCTTTAGGACTGGATATATTCGAAGGCGATCCTTTGAGCGACATAGGGGTTTCCTCCGCTTTTTTCAAGGAGATAGCTGAATCCGTAATGAAACTCGGCGTACCGATACTTGCGTTGCTCGAAGGCGGATATGACATGAAGGATATTGGCCGCAATGGAGCTAATTTTGCGGAGGGCCTCGCCGAACTCTGATTCAAGCATTTTAAATCAATAAAATTTCAGTTCCATGGCGTATCCAATTAAACAACAAATTACCCCCCTAATACAGGTTAACGGTATTTCCCATATGAACGGGCGGTTTCTATCATTGCATGAAGATTTTCAAAAGGCGTATCCCGCCCGCATTGGTCGCCGGTCGAAAGTATAAAGCGGCCGCCTTCGGCAGCGTCATCGATGGCTTTCCGGGAAGCCTGGATTACTTCGTCAACCGTTCCGTTGAGCATAACGTCAGTTGTGTGCAGGTTGCCTTTCAAAACCAGTTTTTTCCCGTACAGGCGCTTAAGTCCCGCCAGATTACAGTCGCCCATCGGAGGTATTTCAAGCGGATCTATGACCGTCAAGTCAGTTTCTTCCGCCATTATTTTTACGAGTTCCTTTTCCGGACCACAGGAATGAATATGGGTGAATACCCCCGCTTCTTTCGCCATCCGGGTGAGTTCTTTCACGGTCGGCAAAGCCAGTTTCCGGAAAATTTCCGGGGTTTGGAACACCAGCGTTCCGGAACAGCCCAGGCAGATAAAATCCGGTTTTTCATCCATAGCCATGACCCGTTCGAATCTGGCAACCGATTTTTCCAGATGTTCTTCCGCCAGTTTTTCGAAATACCGCGGATTATCATAATATGCAAAAATATCTTCTTCACAGGTCAAAAGACCTGTTGAACTGACCCAGACGCCGGCAAGCCCCCGCTCACCTATCAGTTGTTTGATCTTCTTGTAACCGTCCGGACTGCAATCCACCGGTTTTATATTCTCAACCGGCCTCCATTTGGGAGGCGCTGGCGGCAGATTCAGTTTTTCCGGTTTAATATTGCGGGTCGGCGGATCATATTTGTAAAAGACATCGGCGGTATCTTTCCAGCAGGTTTTTCCGGACTCAACGTAATAATCCCGGGTTATGATCATTTCCGCGGATTCGGAAACGATCGCTTTTTTCCAGGGCGGTTCATTTGCGGTCTCTTCGGCAAAGCGAAGCGGAAAATAACCGTCCATGAGCGTGTCTATTTCAAAAAATTTTGCACAGTTAACATATGCCTCCCAAATGGGAGGATCGTTATAGAGGTATAAATCCCAAAACGGTTTTCCCGTCATTTTAGCCGGGATCATGTTAGAAAAATCCGGCGCAGCCGGTACGCAGTCCGGAATTTCTCCGCGCAGCACTTTACGCAATCTTTCGCTTGAGGTCATAATTCCCTGTCCTTTTAATAAAATTTCTTTATAATGATTTATATATTATATAATAGCCTCATTTCAAACGTATATCTTCCTTGAAATTTTATAATAATTGTGATATATTGATATTATGCAAAAAATTATCTGGAAAAACTTTACTTCTCACGCTCAAAAAACCTTTGCGGCCCGGACCGAATTATCCGGCGCTACCCAGGTTCCAGTCCATACGCATGATTTTCCTGAACTGTTCTGGATAGAAGCCGGAACCGTTGAGCATGAAATTAACGGAAAAAAGGTTTTACTGAAAGCTAATGACCTGGTCATGCTAAGTCCGGAAGACATTCACGGTTTCAATACCATGAACGGAAAACTGGTTTCATTTATGAATATTGCATTTTGTCCTGATATTTTGAAAACATTTTCCGCAAGATACTTTTCAGGGAAAAAGAATTTCTGGAGGAATCCGGATGCTGGGATGATTTCCATGAGCAGACCCCAGATAGACTTCCTACGTGCGTCGGCAACAAAACTGGCAGAAGCGCCCGATTCGGCTTTTGAAATGGATTTTTTTGTCTTGAGCCTTTTTAAGGAAATCGGCTACCGGGAAAATCGCCTCGATTTTAGTCGTTGTCCGGAATGGCTGAAAAACTCATGTGAAAAAATGAAGTTTCCGGGCAACTTTGCGCGTGGCGTTCCGGGTCTAAACAAACTTGCCGGCAGAACCCCGGAACATACCGCAAGAACCCTGAAACTGTTTACCGGCATGACCCCGCTTCAGGTTATCAACCTGTACCGCATGGAATATGCCGCCGTCCAACTGAGAATGACATCCAAGGAAATAACCGATATCGCTTCGGAATGCGGCTTTGACAGCTTGAGCCATTTCTACCGCGTTTTCAAATCATTTTTCAAGCTTCCGCCGGGGAACTACCGCAAACGTTACCGAATGCTCGTTTACCAGATATGCTGATTCCGTCAGTACCGGCCGTATCTCCGGGCGGTCTCATACATGGCAAGCACATTTTCCGCAGGAGAATTGTCTTGCAGGCAGTGGGTAGGCGCAAAACAGTATCCGCCGCCGGGCATCATTGTTTCAAGGATATTGCGGCAATATCCTGTAACTTCGTCAGGTGTCCCGCAGGCAACCGGCCCGGCAGTCGAAATACACCCGTGAAAAGCCAGCCTTCCCCCGAATCGTTTCTTGAGGTATTCCGGCGCCATGTCCCTGGCTTCCGGCTGCAAAGTATCAACCGCGTCGATTCCCATTTCGATGAAATCTTCGTAGGCCCAACTGCTTGAACCGCAGGAATGGATCATCACCGGAACGTTAAAATGTTTCGCGATATCGATAAAGCGCTGATGAACCGGCCGAATAATTCTCCGGTAAAGTTCCAAACTTATTAACGGCGCATTCTGGGAACCAAGGTCTTCTCCCAGCCAGACGAAATCGATCATGCCATCAGCCGCTTCAAGGGTCCGGAATAAAACCTCCGCCAGCAAATCGCTTTTACGCTGAATCAGCCGCATACCAGCCGGATCTTCGGTGATCAGATCGATCAACACCTGCTCCATGCCGCGCAGCATTCCAGTACTGTTGATAATGTCCGGAATTCCCGGACCGCCGACAAAAACCGCGAATTCCTGGTTTTGCCGGCAAAGAGCCGGAACAGAGGCATAATCGAATTGCTCCGGAGACGGCAGTGGCCAGTTTTCGACTTCTTCAAGCCGCGCGTCCCGCAGCGGAAAGTCGCAGTAATCCCAATAACCGCCGCTTTCGTGTTCGACCCATCTGGTTCTGATCCCGTAAAGCGGGTCCACTTTCAGCCCGGGAACTTCGGCATGCAGCCGCGCCCCAGCATAAGCGGCTTCTATCCCTGCGAAATCCACCCCGATCGCTTCCCGCAATCCGGCATCGTCGTCCGGTTCAAGCCCCAACGCCGCCTTGAAACGGCGATCAATTCCGGGATTGGCAAAATAATTCACCGGAACCCGGTCGGGCACGCCTTTATGCAAAGCGATCATAACCCGTTCTTTCGAAGAAAATTCCCCGGCAGTCTTTTTCAGTCCCATAATCAATATCCTTTATTAGACAGTTTTATCAGGTGTATTTAACCGGCTCTGCCGGAACTTTTAGTAGTCACGAGCGCGGCCTCGCACCGTGACCGGTAAAGTTTATATCCGCCTTTAGGCTCTCTGTGCCGGAGCAAGGCTGCTCCCGGCACTACTATCCTGTCAAAATAACAAATTATAAGGTTATAATTATAATGAACCGGAAGAATTCACGCAATAGACAATAATTTCATTATTTGTAAAATAGTTGCAAAATATGCTTTTTAATGTAATATATAATGCATATGAGTATCAATTATAAAAACAATCCGGTTCCTGACGCCATAATTCTGCATGCCAATTATGCGGTCTTTTCACCGGGGAAAAAAGCACGGGCGGAAAAAGTTCAAAGCCGGATGCTGCTCTGGTGCAAAAACGGCCGGGGAACCGTTACCGTAAACGGCGAAGTCTTCCGGTTTTCCGCCGGGAGTTTTCTGTTTACTCCCTGGAACCACGCAATTTATTATGCCGCGGATAAAGAAACGCCGTTCCTGCTGGCCGGTATCCACATCGTACCGGAATTGAAAGAACGCGGCAACATCATTTATACCATTTATCACTGCGTCAGGAATGATCTGGCGGAGTACCGGAAACGGCATGACATCACCATACCGGAACTGCCGGCGATTTTTTCGGATACGTTATTCCTTAATCCGGCGCTTGAAGCGCTGGCGGAATATATAATCACCTGGTTTGAGCAATATCCGAGGGATGAATTCATGGCCAGGAACCTTGCCGCCGCGCTGCTGTATGAACTTATCAGGACCAGGGAAAGACAGGCCGGGTTCTCAGGGAAAATTCCGCACAGTCTCAAAAAAATGCTCATTTTCATTGAAAACAATCGTGAAAACGACATCCGAATGCCCGTCCTGGCCAACGTGGCAAACGGGTCCCGTTCCACAGTATTCAGGCTTTTCAGGAAACACCTGAAATGCACTCCCGGCGACTGGATACTCAGACGCAAACTGGAACGTGCCTGCCAACTGCTGAAGAAAACCAATCTTTCGATCAGTGAAATCGGCGAAAGAATATCCATATGCGATCCCTGTTATTTCTCCAAGCTGTTTAAAAAATTCACCGGCATGACCGCCCGCGAATACCGCAACGAACATCTGTTCATAAAAGAAACCTTGCCATAAATTTAATTTGTAATGGCTCACTCTTTTCGCAGGTTTAAATAGTAGCTCAAGACCGCTTGAGTCATGAACGGAACAGACGTTAACTGGCCACCGACACAACCGGGACGGTTGTGCTACTATCACGTAAAGCAGCACATTCAGCCTCAGGAAAA
>JBAYCO010000356.1:0-4890 GCA_041668685.1 Victivallaceae bacterium
AGGGCTTTCACTTGAACATCAAAATTCAGTAAAATAAAGGGGATAAAGAAAAAATCTCCATAAAATATTAGTTTTTAAGCAGATAAATAGAAATTAAGTAGAAAAATTTTGACAAAACCGTTTCAAACAAAAGGAAAAGAAAAAATGCAAAAGAAAAAAAATCAGCCGGATCTACAACCTGAAAGATCTAACTCCAGAAAATTAGAACCTTATGAAAAACCAATGGTGGAAGGGAAGCTCATAGAGTCAGCCGGCGGGAAACCCTCTACGAGCACGTCGGAAACTACCCCTGGCATTGGTAACTCTTGACCCGTCCCACGTGCAGCCCCGTCCGTTCTTCTTCCCGATATTTATGATTCATAAAGCATAAGACCTATGATGAATTGATTGGGCATACATCTTCAGAGGCTTGCTGATGTTCTTCTGGTTCCAATACTATAACCAGAAAATATATTAGTGAATTGATTTCTGCTGTTTACGTACCTTTTTGGCTACAAACGACAGGTTTGCTTTTTATAATACAGATAAAAGAGAAATAAGAAAAATGATAGCAGGAATCTTAATAAGAAAAACAAGTTCCCTGAATTTAAATAAATATAAGGATATTGCGGCAAATACCCTTAATCAGTTCGAAACGGCAGACCAAACAGGTTATTATTCAAATGATAACGCGCTGCTTGTACAATGCACGCGCCGGAATGCTCCGGGTTCGGGAAAGGAACCAGTTCCCTATATTAATAATGAAACAAACATCGTCGTCCTCTTCTGGGGAAGACTGACCAACCGGGAAGAGCTGGGAAAAACTTTCGAACTGTCTACCCAGGAACTTATTAAAGTATGTGATTCTGAACTGATACATAGAAGCTATATAAAATGGGGAAACAGCCTGACTGAACATCTTTACGGAGATTACAGCGCGGCAGTTTACGACATCAAAGAGAATAACCTTCTGTGCTTCGTTGACCATATGGCTGTAAAGCCCTTTTATTATTACTGTGACGATAAGATTTTTGTATTCAGTTCAACTCTTACTCTTTTTCATAAACTGAAACTGTTTCCTGTCAACCCAGACATGGAATGGGCGGCGAAATACATGCTTCATCTGTCCATGGACTTCGAGAAAACCGCCTACGCGGATGTTTACAAACTTCCGCCCGCCCATCAATTGGAAATAGACGGCAATAAAGCTGAAAAGAAAAAATATTTTTCGTTCAATGAAACATATCATTTAGAAAATGTAAGTATTGAGGAATGCCTGGAACAATATCTGGAACTTCTGAATCATGCGGTAAGCGCACGGATTGACTCGGATTATCCGGTCGGCTCCGAAACCAGCGGCGGAGTTGATTCTTCAACTATGACGGCATTTGCGGCAAAGAACCTGAATCAGCCGATAGAAAATCTGTACGCTTTCGGTTTTGCAACCCTTGCACATGAACCTGATTACATACTCCAGACCAGCCAGATGTACAAGACAGAGAATAATTTTATCTGCTGTTCCAATTCATCTGCGGAAAATGATGAAACTATTGATGAATCCCTTGATGCGCTGGGATATCCGGTTGAACACGGCAACGCGACTTTTCATACGCCGTTTTATAAGGAATGCCGGAAAAACAATATCCGGACTTTACTGTCAGGCTTCGGCGGAGATGAATTTGTTACGTCAATACACAGCGATATCGCTTTGAAAGAATTACTTGCAGATAAAAAATATAAAGAACTTTATTCAAAGCTTCCCGGCAATAAGCCGACGGCATTTTTAAGGTTGCTGAAAATGTATTACAAGTTTAAATATTCAGCTCCCGCCGAATATAATGAACGTTTCCTTAATACCTGGAAAATCCGCTGGCCTTATTTTTCAGTAAATGAAAAGCTGGTTAAGCATTACGATTTAAAAAAGAAGTATTTTGATACGGCTAAATTTGATGCGGGCTATGCAAATTTAAATAAGTTCACCATTGAAGGAAGATTTCGGCCATTTGTTCCAACCAGGATGAACAACTGCACAAATATGGCTTATGCATATGGAATAGATTACGCGTGGCCGCTGCTTGATGTAAAACTCATTGAATTTTTCCTTTCCGTTCCTACTGAATTCAAATACTCCAGGGAGATGGGACGGTATTTTCACCGTAAAGCCGTTGAAAACTTTGTTCCTGAAGGTGTTAACTGGAAACAGGGTAAAGACATGGGCGAGCCTTTTATTGATAAAACACTCCGCGATATTCCTGAAGTAGATAAAGACCTACATGAAAATATTTTTGACATCGCGGATATAAATAAAATAAAAAGCGATGTTGAAAAGTTAAATTCTCAACAGCGTAAGGATGCCCAATTGGCGATGCCCGCAAGAAAAACAGTCATGGCTGTTAATACTCTGAACAAATGGCTGTATAAATTTTATCCTGACGGCTGCAACTGGAAAAATACGCCATGAATATTCCCCAACACTTGAACACACTCCGATGATAAGAAAAAACGTTAAAAAATGTTTTTCCATGGTTGAACCGTTTCCCCTGTTCAGTCTTTATCTTTTTTATTTCGGGAATGATAAATATAAGAAATTTCATAAAAACATTATAAAAGTAAAAACAGGGAAACTCGTAAATCCGGAATTTTTCATGTCCGCGGTTCTGAACGCGGTGACTTGGTATTTATACAGATTCTGGAAAATACTTTTTACTATTGCCGCAAAAAGATGCGGGCAAATAAATAAAGAGCGGAATATCCCTGTATTGAAACAAATTCTGGATATATTTTCACTAAATCTCCTTTATCAGATACCCCCTTTTGCCTACTGCCGTTATAAACTTTATATAAAGGAAAACCGGGAAAATATCCACAAATTCATTTTTCGTTCCGACCTGCCCTGTTTTCATGATTATATAAACAGAAATGTCTGTGGTAATTATGAAAAACTCATCGCGGATAAGCAATTATTTTCTGCCGAACTGAATAAATTGAATATTCCGTCAATTAAAACAATTTGCGTTGCGGATAGAAATACCGAAGCAGATATGTATTTCAGAAAATATGATATCTTTTGCAAACCGGTTTGCGGTTCCCAAAGCAGAAATGCTTTTAAACTGAAATTTATATCTGACGAAAACAGGTATGAAATTCATCCGGTTAACGGGAAAAAAATATTGGGAAAAAATAAAATCACATCCTTCCTGAAGCAAATTACCGGGAATGAAAAACTGCTTCTTCAGGACTGCCTTAAAGACCATCAATGTTTATCCAAAATAAATAATTCAGAAGAAATAACAACCCTCAGAATTATTACGGCAGAATTTAAAGACAAACAAATCAGCCCGATATATATGCAGCTTGAAGTCCCTGTCGAAACTAAGCATGAAAAAAACTTTAAACAGTTTTATAGGATTTATCCTTTGGATTTAGATATTTTTGAGGTAAATAAAAACTGGAAACGGCAAACCAAAGTAAAATATGACAAGAATATTATAATCCCGGAAAGTTTAAAAAAACTTATGGCGGAATCCGTTAAACACTGCCTTAACGCCCATAAAAATTTGTTGCATTTAAAATCAGCGGCTTTCGATCTTGCCCTGACTCCCGGCGGGCCGGTAATAATAGAGGCAAACTACAATTGGAATACTGAAATGCTTTACAATATTATAAATACTGAACCATTAACCTATAATGAGAATATCCCGGCATCCCTATGGCTCAGGGAACAAATGAATTGAAAATTGAAAGTCGGAATAACCGCATATCCAATTTCAACCGTAATCGGCCAGTTGAATCCCGGAGGGATGATTATACAGTAGCCATGGGTGTAAACCCGTGGAACAAAAGATTTAAACATTCAAGCTCCGTAGGAGCGACTGACCTCGGTTTGATTAGCCGCTCCTACGGAGCTTGATTAAATATTCTATAAACCCCGGGATTACGCCACGGGGCTACTGTAAAATCGCTCCTGCGGGCTCTTTAATAAAGATCATCAATTTCCACTGACTGGAATCGGAGTTTTTCCTGGTCTGCAATCAACCTTTATGCAGACTCATTGCGCGCCGGGCATCCCGGTTGTCCTGGCGTTCCCGGAGAGAATCACGCTTGTCCCCTTTGTTTTTGCCTTTGCAGAGACCGAGCTCAACTTTTATAAGCCCTTTGTTCAGATAAAACTTCAGGGGTACTAAAGTCAGTCCTTTTTCCCTGAGCTGCTGGAAAAGTTTCAGGATTTCCCGCTTATGGAGAAGCAGCGTGCGTTTGCGGACGGGATCATGGTTGAAGCGGTTGCCCTGCTCATATGCCGCAATATGGACATTGAGCAGGATTGCCTGGCCATTCTGGATCCTGACGTAGGAATCCATCATGGATATATTGCGGGCGCGGCAACTCTTGACTTCCGTTCCGGTCAGGCTTATTCCGGCTTCATACCTTTCCAGGACGGTAAAGTCATGGAAAGCTTTTTTGTTGGTTGCCAGGACATTGCTGTTGTCCGTTTTTTTCGTTTTTTTGCCCATACGCGATTTTCCGTAGCGTCATACGCTAGATATTTTATTCATTGCCGAGGAAAGGCTTGGCTTTCTTTTCGAATCCGGTCTTGATTGGATTGTTCCTGGAATCGCTCAGTGATGAATCAAACTTTTCAAGGAGTTCTTTCTGTTCCCTGGAAATACTACTCGGCACTTCGACAAAGATCTTTACGTGCATATTGCCTCTGGCGCCGCCGCGCAATGCCGGAACGCCTTTTCCTTTCAGACGCAAAATAGTCGAATTCTGGGTGCCGGGCGGAATCTTCATTTTGGCTTTGCCGCTTATGGTGGGAACTTCGACCACGCCGCCGAGAGCGGCAACCGCGTATGATATCGGCATTTCACAGATAATATCATTGCCTTCCCGGTGGAAAATATTGTGCGGACG
>JBAYCO010000357.1:0-4887 GCA_041668685.1 Victivallaceae bacterium
TCCAGCAGTTTCATGATTTTACGGCTGTATGACGGTTTGAGGCCGGCCCGGCGTTCAATATCCGAAACGATCATCTCCGGTTCATCGGCTGTGAGTATTTGCAGCATGGCGAGACGGTCGGCAAAGGGACTTATTTTTACGTTCGGTTTATGCGGGGGATCATAGGCCGGAACAAATAAGACCCGATCTGTTTTTTCCTGTTTCAGTATATATCGAGCCAGTTCAAGATGTCCGTTATGCGGAGGATCAAAAGTACCGCCGAAAAAAGCAATTCGCATATTGCTGTCTTTTTGTTTTGTAATTGTGCCTGTCAGAAAGTAAATTCTATATATAGTATATAGGGCATTGACATGAAAATCAACATCAACAACGCCGCTATCTGTAAAATTGCGGCTGAAATAATAAAAAAACTCCATGCCGCCGGGCATTCGGCGTATTTCGTCGGCGGAGCCGTCCGCGACCTGCTTTCGGGCAAGACGCCCAAAGACATTGACCTGGTAACTTCCGCTGTTCCGGCGGAAAGCGCAAAACTTTTTTCCGATACGCAGGAAGTTGGCGCCGCTTTCGGGGTGATGCTGGTCAAAGAACAGGGAATAAGTTTTGAGCTGGCAACTTATCGCGAGGAGCGCAATTACCTTGACGGACGGCGTCCGGATCTGGTGAAATATACGAACGATCCCCGCCTGGACGCCGCCCGGCGCGATTTTACCGTAAACGGCTTGTTTTACGACCCGGAAAGCGGGGAAGTGCTTGATTACGTTGGCGGCATAAAAGATTTACAGCGCGGCATATTACGGGCTATAGGAAACGCGGAAGAACGTTTTGAGGAAGATTATCTGCGAATGCTGCGGGCGGTACGTTTCGCGTCCCGGCTGGGCTTTGAGCTGGAAGACGCCACGCTGCGGGCAATCAGGAAATCGGCTCCGGCTGCTGCTGCGCTGTCGCCGGAACGCATCCGTCAGGAACTGACGATGATTTTTACCGGTTCCGCTCCTGACGCCGGGTTGGAGCTTTTACATGAAACCGGCCTGTTGGCTGTAATTTTACCGGAAGTGGAAGCGATGCGGGGAATCAGCCAGCCGCCGCAGTTTCATCCTGAGGGCGACGTTTTCCAGCATACGCGGGCGATGCTTAAGGCAATGGCGCTGCCTGACGAAATGCTGGCCTGGAGCGTGGTGCTGCATGATGTGGCCAAGCCGCAGACCTATTTCGTCGACGAGACCGGCCGAGAACGTTTTTTCGGACATGACCTGGCCGGGTCCCGCCTGGCCAAAAAAATACTTTACCGGCTGCGTTTTTCCAATCAGGCGATAGACCGA
Source organism: Victivallaceae bacterium (assembly GCA_041668685.1). Taxonomy (GTDB): domain Bacteria; phylum Verrucomicrobiota; class Lentisphaeria; order Victivallales; family Victivallaceae; genus JAHOYW01. The sequence continues at coordinate 1,320 of JBAYCO010000357.1, forward strand.
ATTTGCTGCGCCGTCAGAAACCATATGCGCTTTGCTTCCGTACCGCAAATGCGCAAAGATAAAGTCCGGCGTCTGATTGCCGATGATAATTTTTCCCTGGAACTGGAACTTCACCGCCTGGATTGCATATCCAGTCATGCCCAGATGGACGTTTTTAATTTTCTGCTGGACAAAGTGCTTGAACAGGCTGGAGAAGTCGAACTTCCCCCGCCTTTACTGACCGGGAAGGATTTAATAAAGATGGGGTTGAAGCCGGGGCCGCAGTTCAAGAAAATACTCAAGAGAGTCAGCGACATGCAGTTGAACAACAAGCTTAAAACCCCGAAAGCGGCCATAGGCTTTGTCAGGGCCAGATACCTGAAATGATTATTTAAGCTCGACAGCTTATTGCGGAACGTAGTGATATTCGCCTTTCGGGAAAATCGCCGGAACGATTACCAGCAGGAAACAGACAAATAAAATGCCGAGTCCGTATCCCAGGAACATGGAGTGAAACATGCTGAACTTAGCCGTTCCAATGGTCCATTCCGGGGATAAAATACCGGAGCCTATTACTACGGAAGACAAAAGCCTTGCGCCTCCCAGCCCGGCAGAGTACATGCTGACGCAGAACGCCATGGCCATCGCTTTATTGTTGGGGTTTGCCAGGGCCATCATTTCGGAACTTGCGGCTACTGAAGAGATCGCTATGAAAAACCCGTAAAGAATCAGCAGGAAGGTTATGACAACCAGAAAAAACGCTCCCGGCCTGCAGAAAACGAAAAGCAGGAAGTTAACCAGCGCAAACGCGATATGAACCGCCAGCAGCATTTTTTTTACGCCGTATCTGCTTAACATCCGGCCGGCGCATAAAAAACCTATTATTGTCCCGCCTAAGGCCAGTGAAGAAATTATTACCACTATGTTATCCGGTATATTGAGGTAATTTTTCAGGTAAACATACGTCAAAGGCATTGTTCTCTGGGCCGCGAGATACAGAAACGCCAGATAAACAGAAAAACTCACCAGGGGCTTATTGGCTAAAACAAGTTCCAGCCCGTAACGGAAATTAAGCGGCTTCCGGTCGGTTTCCCGGACTTTTATCCTGTTTACGAAATAAGCCCTGCCCAGCAATAAGACCGCGGTAATTACGATTATTGTCTGCAAAAGCCACAGGTCTGGTTTTTCGCCGATTATAAGGCCGCAGACAAAAAAGAATACGACGCAGCATGTCTGCCACGAAAAACGCAGCATGCCGAAAAAACGGCTCCGGTCGTTTTCGGGAAGAAATTCATCGACGAAAGGAAACCATGCCGCGGCATAAAACGTCATAGCGGCGCCAAAGCAGATTAAGCAGGCAATCATGCCGTATTTAGCAAAAGTTTCTCCGAGAAAAGGCGTTAAAGCAAGCAGTATCACCATGACTGTTCCCACTCCGGTTGTCCTGATTATGGATTTTTTATAACCGAGGCGCGAAACGAAATAAGCAAACGGGATAAGGAATATACAGGACATTATCCCGAATAAAGCAGTTGTCACCAGAGACAGCATACTGCCGGCGCCAAGCATGCCGGCGAAAAGTATGATTATGGCGCTGTCCTGGATCATTATAGGGGCAGGGGAGCCGAAACAAGCGGAAAGAATCGCGAGTTTCTGCGACCTGTGACTGTAGTCGTTATGGTTTTCCTGTAACGTTTCCATAAAAAATAAATGCAGCTCTTGCTTTAGTAAACGCAACCGGGACGGTTGCGCTACAAACAGCTATGGATTTCCCTGAAATCATTGATTTTAGATGCCGGAGCAAGGCTGCACCCGGCACTACTTTACTGGACATTAGAGTTACTTCATGTCCAGTACGCTGGAATCGTAGAATTCCGGCGCTTCGTATCCCAGCAATTCAATACAGGTCGCCGCCAGCGAACTTATTCCAAGTCCGTCCTTAAGCTTTTCACTGTATTCACCTTTGCTTTCGGGATCGTAAATAATACACGGCACCGGATTCAGGGAATGACTGGTTTTAGTTACGACATTGCCGTTCGTGTCATGTTTGACGTTTCCGGCTTTATCGTGTTCATACATGTCGTCAGCGTTGCCGTGGTCGGCGCTGATAACCAGTACGCCTCCGGCATTTTTTACCGCCTCCCGAACTCGTTTTACCGCGATATCCAGCGCCCCCATGGCTACCAGTACCGCTTGATAAACGCCGGTATGGCCGACCATGTCGCCGTTAGGATAGTTAAGGCGGATCATTCCGTATTTGCCGCTTTCGACGGCCTCGATTACTTTATCTGTAATTTCCGCCGATTTCATCCACGGGCGTTCTTCAAAGGGAACGATATCGGATGGGATTTCAACATAATCTTCCAGGTTGGCATCGAACTTTCCGCTCTTATTGCCGTTGAAGAAGTAAGTGACATGGCCGAATTTCTGGGTTTCGCTGATCGCCAGTTGTTTTTCGCCGCAGGCGCACAGGAATTCACCGAGCGTACGGTCGATTTGCGGCGGGGAAACCAGAAACTTTTTAGGAATATGCAGATCGGCGTCGTATTCCATCATCCCGGCGTAAATAACGTCGGGTACGCGAACTCGGTCGAATTTATCAAATTCAGCGCCTGAATCAAAAGCCAGCGAGATTTCCTGGGAACGGTCTCCCCGGAAATTAAAGAATATAAAAGCGTCGCCGTCCTCGACGGGGCCGAGTGGCTTGCCGTTTTCCGCAATTACGAACGGGGGCAGATCCTGGTCAAGGATGCCCGGCTTTTGAGCTCGCAGGTCGGTAATCGCGGCATGGGCGTTCGGGTATTGCGCGCCTTTGCCGAGAACATGGGTTTCCCAACCTTTCCGAACCATGTTCCAGTCAGCGTTATAACGGTCCATGGTAATAACCATGCGGCCGCCGCCGGAAGCTATCCGGAAGTCAACGCCGTCCGCATTCAGCCCGGCAAGGAATTCCTCAAACGGATTAACGTAATCCAGCGCGGAAGTGGCCGGGACGTCGCGTCCGTCGAGCAGAATATGTATCCGGGCTTTGGTGATGCCTTCGGCTTTAGCTTCTTTAAGCATGGCTTTTAAATGATTGATGTTGCTGTGGACATTGCCGTCGGAAAAAAGACCGAGAAAGTGCAGGGCGCCGTTTCGGGTTTTGCAGTGCGTAATGATTTCCTTCCAGGTTTCGCCCTGGAATATGCTGCCGGACTTGACCGCGTCGTCAACCAGTTTCGCTCCCTGTGCAAATACCCGGCCGCAGCCGATGGCGTTGTGTCCGACTTCACTGTTGCCCATATCCTCGTCCGAAGGCATGCCGACCGCGGCGCCGTGCGCCTTGAGTTCGGTAAAAGGACAGGTTTTCATAAGATTGTCCAGTTCGGGGGTATAGGCTTTCAGGAAAGCGTCGCCGTCACTGTATTTCCCAAAACCGACGCCGTCCATGATCATAAGCACTACCGGGCCGCGACGACGGGAAAAAGAAGGGTTCTTCTTTAAAGCTTTCAGCATAACTGTTTTAATCTCCTTTTTCAGGCGCGTTTATCGGGAGTTCTGCCCTGATGAATACCGCGTTCGCTGGTATTCAGGAAATCAAGGAATTCCA
>JBAYCO010000358.1:0-4880 GCA_041668685.1 Victivallaceae bacterium
TGAAGTTCGGACGGAAGATAGCCGATGGCGGCGTTAACGTCCCGGCAGCGCATTTGCTTCCATGCCGGGTTACGGGCATCTTTATCCGGCAGGCCGAAATTTCCGCTGGATGGCAAACTTTCAATCAACGATGAAGCTTCATCATCCTCGCTTCTGCCGGGGATTTCCATATCAAGGGAGTAGCTCTTGCGCCAGTCGCGTTTCTGCGCATAACGTGATATGAGGAGCGCGTTGAGCTTGGACTTCACGGCTGCCGCGACCAACCCGACGCCGTTGCCGCGTTCCAGGTTGAGGCGCTCCAGCGCTTTCAAGCCGGCAGTAACCAGTTCCTGTTCCAGATCCGGCAGATCGGATTCGGTAAAGCCATGCCTGCCGATAACCCTCCGCGCCGCGCTTTTCGCGATCCGTACCACCATCGGATTGATGCCGGTATAGGAATTTCTATATACGCCGGTTGTTTGTTCGTTTTCTTTTCCCATAGACGCTCCTTTATATAAGGGCTGAGACCGCCACCGCTTTACCAATTTTCAGCGGATCAGAAAGCGTGTCTCTCTATGGGGTATAGGTAATAGAAAGTTTCTATTATTAATAGAAATCGTATATTATTTGAATTTTTTTCGGATTTTTTTGCAAAAAAGCCCGCCTGTTTTTAATATTTTATATTTATATTTATAAAACTTATTGATAAATTATCTTTTTTGATGTATACTTATAAAAGTAACCAAAAGGTGTTAAATATGAAAAATAGACCTTTATATTTAGATGAACTCCTGAAATACCATGATAAGAACGTAATCAAGGTTATCACCGGCATACGCCGCTGCGGTAAGTCCAGTCTGCTGCAGCTTTTTGCCGACAAGCTGAAAATGCTGGGCATTCCCGCGAAGCGTATTTTGCAGGCCAATTTCGAATCGCTCCAATATGACGGAATGACTTACAGCGAGCTTTACGAACTTGTGAAGCAAAAAACGAAAGGCGTCAAAGAAAAATTCTATCTTTTTCTGGATGAACTCCAGCGGGTGGAGAATTGGGAAAAGGCAGTCAATTCTTTTCAGGTCGATTTCAATGTCGATATCTATATTACCGGCTCCAATGCCTATCTGCTCTCCTCCGACCTGGCAACCTACCTCTCCGGGCGTTACGTTGAAATCAAAATGCTGCCCTTGTCGTTCAGGGAATTTCTTGATTTCCATGCGTTTCCTTCCGAGACTCCTGTTGAAACGAAATTCGAACATTATCTGAAATATGGCGGCTTCCCCGGACTGGCGGAATATGAATTCGACGAAAAACAGATCACCGAGGTGCTGGAGGGCATTTATTCTTCCGCCGTCCTGAAAGATATCTACAAACGTATGGAAATCCGGAATTCCGACCTGCTGGACAGGGTTTGCCGCTTCTTTGCCGACAATATCGGCAATACTTCCAGCGCCAATAAAGTCGCGGGAGTGCTGGAAGCCGAAGGGAACATGCCGCAGGCGAAAAAAGGCGTGTCGGCAAACATCGTTTCGAGCTACGTGGACGCACTGGTGAACGCTTTTATTTTCTATCGGGCGGACCGCTATGACGTCAAAGGCAAAGAACTCCTGAAGACGCTCTCGAAATGGTACATTGTGGATATGGGCTTCCGCAATCTTCTTCTCGGTTACCGCGACGCGGACCGGGGACATATTCTCGAGAATATCGTTTATCTGGAACTTTTGCGGCGCGGTTATACCGTTTACATCGGCAAGGTCGGGACGAAAGAGGTGGATTTTATCGCCCTCAGCCAGTCGGAAAAACTTTATATCCAGGTGACGGAAACTATGCTGGGCGAGGATACCCGGAAGCGGGAACTTGAATCGCTGCGGAAAATCCCGGACAACTATCCGAAAATGGTGTTGACCCTGGACCGGAATTTCCTCGACTCCGAAGACGGGATCGAAATCCGCAATCTCACCGACTGGCTTCTGGCATAAGTAACCTGCCCGGTCTATTCGCTAAAAATAGCCGGGCTACTTTAAATTCAGAGAGTCCAGTCAATTTCGCACCCCGACGCATATTCCGGAACCCGCCCGCATTTGATCGCCTTTCGGAGATGAGATGCGAACCGCTCATCATACCGGTCAATCCTGTCAATGGCGTAATTCACGGAATTGCGGAACGAGTTGGTAACTCTCAATTCCGGATCGCCAAGGAGCTTATGCTGTCCTGACGGACTGACCGCCTGATTGATTGCAGTACGGATTATCTTCAAGTCATTTTGCAATTGCGCAAGCAGTACATTATCGCCGGAATCTTCCGCATTTTCGATTTCCCGTACAAGTTTGCGTTCTTCCTCTCTATACTGCCGGACCGCCGGAATATCCGCCACCTTACCGGTATTTCCGGCAGGCAATGAATTGACCGAAAAACCATCCGCCATATCTTCAAAATCTTCCGGTAAACAGCTCTCCCCGGAAATTTTCCTGACGATATTCACTGCCGGTATACCCTGATTGGGACGCTGTAGTAAATAATGAATGTACTGTGCCCCGGTTTCCGCCCCCATCAGCATGAGCTTCTCTCCACCCCGGAACCGCACCTCCCAAGCGTCACCACATTTGCGGAAAATATTTTCCGGCTCGGGCTCCGTTTCCGGTGTCGACGGCGTTACCAACTGCGCCAGGTTGCATTCACGAATTAACTCTAATTCCGTTTGCGCGTTGAAATCGAGAACTTCGTTAAGCGGTACGAATACCGATCCCATCTCCTTTAATATTCTGTCGCAGGTTTCATTAATTACTGTCCGGTCGGTTACCAGCAGAATATACGGCTGGCGCTCCGCACAGTTAAGCTGGAAAATCAGATCCATGACCGTATAACTCCAGATTTTCAGCGTTATATAAACCGTCGCCGACTTGCCGCCGGGCATCGGAACCACACCCAGCTTCCAGGTGTCTTCCTCGTTGCCGAACTCCTCGATATGCGGGATGATTTTGAATATCTTTACGATCTCCGGCAGCAGACCGCTGGGTTTGATCGTGAAAAACAACGCGTCGGCTTTTTCAATCGCATAATCCTTCCGCATCCGTTCCCGGCACACCGCCTCATATTTGCCTTCCCATTCACAGACTTTGCGAAAACCGCAGGACGGGTCGCACTGGTCAGGGCAGGTAATCACCTCCGCCATTTTCCCGGTCGGGGCCAGATACCGCCTGTGCAACTTATCAAAGTCAAGCGCGTCTCCTAATTTAAGCCGCCAGTCGGCCAGCGCCGCCTCGGCGTTCATTCGTCTACTGATAAAAGTCCAGAACTTTTCCGTTTTATTGTCGTCGTACATTTTTAAACTCCTTTATTGTCAGCCATTCTTCAATTTTGCGGCCGTCATCGTCATATTTGAATTCGGCCAGGTTGCCGTCCTTGATTTTTACCATCCGCTCCGTTTGGGAATCCTTAAACTTGACCCGGAACTTGGCACTGATAATTTTCGCATTTTTCAGCAGTTCCAGCTTCATGCCCTTGATTACCTGAATTGCCAGCTCACCATGAATGGCGGCGATTTCGCCTTTGTCAGTGGCGAATTTGCATTGCACCAGGGTAACGGATTCCATACCGGTAATTTCTTTACAGTCCAGCGCCTTTTCGCCGTCCTTCATCAAAGGTTCCAGCGTGAACACCTTGTCGCCGCTGAAATATTCCCGGTCGCCATAGAACACATGTCCGAACAATGTCCGGTAGGCCTCGACGATCCACGGTGCTTTGCGGTAGATCGCCAGCCGAATTTCCGAAATTCTGGGCCGCAGCGCCACGATGTCGAAGCGTTCCGGCTGATAATAGATGGTGTTGGTTTCTCCCTCGGGAGTAATTGAGCTGTCGCGGGTAAGCGGTTCGCCCTTGCGCAGCATAAAGCAGTATTCGTCCAATTCCTCGAAGACGACGATCCTGACTGTGCGTCCCCGGCGTTTCCGGCTGAAAATCCAGTTCAGCAGCCGGGCCAGTTTCTGCCGCAAATGTCGGGTCGGAGTCGCCATGGTCGGTTTTTTTATGGACTCGCCGTGAAAATAAACGAACGATCTCGGCGCTTTACCGCTGAATTTAGCCTGGAGCAGTTCCAGCTTTTTCGGTTCATGCAGCCAGAGCAGCAAGGCCAGGTCAGCGGCCGAAACATTGTCGCCAAGTTTAGCCGAATACGGTTTATCGCCGATTTCATCCTGCAGTAAGTCAAAATTGCGGTCGGCGGACATTTCGTCGATCAGCGCCAGGGCATCGAACATGCCGGTATTGATTTTACCAGTTGGGAAAGCCAGACGCTGTCCAAGGTTGTCATAATCGATTTTCCCGTCTTTATCCGGATTGATGCCAAATTCAGGGAAGCGGTGCAAAAACGCCAGCAGCAGTTCCGGCGCGACCTGGCGTAAGAATTCCGGCTTTGAAAACCGGCGTAAGTTGTAGATTTTCATACGATTGTTTCAGATTGGTTTGCCATGGCAAGACCGGCGTTTGCCGGTCTCACCGTGACAGGTTATGTGTGTTTTTATTCGTTGTTGTCCTTTTCCTGGAGCGCGACGATGATACTGCTCCAGATATCCTGCATCACCTTTGATTTCGCGGCCCGCGAATTCGCCGAGAGCTTATCCGCTGCCGCTTTCAAGCCGGATTCAAGCTCGGCGAGACGTTCATCCTCGGGGTTATCCCAGGATTTGTAGAGCTCGATCAGGGCCAGCCTGACCTCATTGATGTCCCTGACGTAGAACGCCAATCTTGTGTTACCGAGGCATTCCAGGGCGTCATGGAGCGCCGTTTCCAAAGCGTCCAGACGCGGATTTCCGGTCGTCCGGTGTTTCGGCAGGCGTTTGTATTCCGGCTTTGCCTTTTCCCTTGTTTTCCGGATACGCCTGGGTTTGGGATCGGACACCGCATCA
>JBAYCO010000359.1:0-4865 GCA_041668685.1 Victivallaceae bacterium
GGTAACAAACTTCTGGCTTTCAGTGATCGCGGCCTGAAGCATTTCGCGTTCGGGAGCATACCAGAAACCGTTATAGACCATATCCGAGTAACGCGGGATAAAACTGTCGCGCAGGTGCATGACCTCACGGTCCATCGTAATGCTTTCCAAAGCTCGGTGAGCCTGATTCAGGATAGTCCCGCCGGGAGTTTCATAAACCCCGCGCGATTTCATGCCGACAAAACGGTTTTCGACGATATCAACGCGCCCGACAGCGTGTTTTTTACCGAGCGAATTGAGTTTGCGCATCAGGTTAGCCGGAGAAAGAGATTCGCCGTTAACTTTGACGGGAATTCCCTTTTCGAAAGAAATTATAATATTTTCGGCTTCGTCGGCCGCGTTTTCCAAAGTTTCGGTCATCACGGCGATATTTGACGGGCATTCGTTCCACGGGTCTTCCAAAATCCCGCCCTCAAACGAAATATGCAACAGATTACGGTCCATGCTGTAGGGTTTTTCGGCGGTGCTGGTTACTGGAATACCATTTTCTTTCGCGTATGCGATCAAGTCCATACGGCCTTTGAAATCCCATTCACGCCAGGGGGCGATAATCTTGATATTGGGCTCAAAAGCATAGGCGGTAAGTTCAAAACGCACCTGGTCGTTGCCTTTGCCGGTCGCACCGTGGCAAATCGCGTCGGCGCCCTCGGCGCGGGCGACCTCGATCAGGCGTTTCCCGATCAGGGGACGGGCAATGGACGTGCCCAGCAAATATGTTCCTTCGTATATCGCATTGGCCTGCATCATCGGGAAAATGAAATCACGGGCGAATTCCTCGGTCAAGTCCTCGACATAACACTTTAAAGCGCCGGTTTTGATCGCTTTCGCCTCAACACCGTTAAGTTCCTCCTCCTGACCGACATCAGCACAGAAACCAATCACTTCAGCGTTATATTTTTCTTTAACCCACTTGACGATTACCGAAGTGTCAAGTCCGCCGGAATAAGCTACTACTACTTTCACTGTATGGATTCCTTATATTTAAAATTTTAAAAATCAAAGCTTAAATGTAAACGGCTTTTAAAATTATTCAATACCCAAGGGCTATTTTTTCGCTTCTTCGAGCATAGTAACCTTCAACTCGCGCGAACTGTCGCCGACCAGGTAATTCGTACTGGTCGGGAAAGCGAAATCCAAGCCCTCGGCGTTGAAACGCCGCAGGATTTCCAGATTAATATCGTTTTTCCATTGCTGCGTCTGAAGGTAATCGGTACACTGGAACCAGACAATGACGTTTATATTCAAAGCCCAGTCGTTGAAAGACGTAAAATAAATGCGCGGCGGCATTTCCTCATTAAACGCTTCATGGTCATCCAGTATCTCATGGAGAATTCCCATCGCACGCTCCATTTTTTCCGCGCTCATATCATAGGTAAGCGTCAAATCGAAAACGTATTTGATATAAGGACGCTTGGTAATATTCTCTACCGTCGAATGCGCCAGCTTGCTGTTGGGGATCGAATACATATGCCCGTTCAAACTGCGGATACGGGTACTGCGAAACCCGATCTTTTCCACTGTGCCGTTGATTTCTTCCACTATAATGCGCTCACCCACCGTAAACGGTTTGTCCAGCATGATCATCACCGAACCGAAAAAGTTGGCGAGGGTTTCCTGTGCCGCCAGGGCCACCGCCAAACCGGCGATACCGGCCCCGGCCACCAGCGCGGTTATCCGTAATCCAAGAATCGTCTGCCCGATAAAAAGCACCGCGATAAAAACAATGACGAACCTCACGGTCTTGCGGATCAGGTCAACCAGCAGTTCGTCCAGCTCATTGTCCGAACGCTCCGACAAGGTTTCGAGGTGATGATCCAGAACCCCGACCAGACGGTAAATCGCCCAGGCCACGGCAAAAGCCATCAAGGCAAAGAAAACACGCAGAGCCGTCCCGAAAAACTCCTCGTCAAACTCATTAAGCACCCGCAATGAACTCAGAAAAACGCCCGCCGTAAAAACCAGAAAAGCCAAAGGCCTTTTCAGGCTTCCGCAAATCCGTTCCGCCCATTCCCCCTTACCTTTTTTCCGGATGCGCCACAATATAATTCTGCCGAATACCCATCCCAGGCAAGTCACCAGGAGAAAAGTAATCATAACCCCCGCCAAAAGAACCAGCAGGTTCAACTGCTGCCTGCCCATCCATCGCCTGACGCTTCTCCACCAGTCTTCTATGCGTACGATCAGGTCGGCGAGACTTTCAACTTTGAAATCGGCCGGCTTTACGATACTTACATCTCCCGGCTTATTTTCACTACCGTCGCTGTCGACATTATTGATCGTAAACAAACTCAAATTAACGACTTTCGCCTTCTCAATCGCTTTCTGGGCCTGCTTGGCCGCTTTTTCCGCGTCTTTTGCCGCGTCCCTGGCGTTTTCTATGGCCCCCTTGGCGTCTTTCGCCGCGGTCTTAGCGTCTTTAACCGCGACCTTGGCGTCGTTAGTTGCGACTTTAGCGTCGTTAACCGCCTCCTTGGCGTCACTCGTCGCGGTTTTCACATCGCCTATGATATTCTGTTTCTGCGCGTCGGCATTTTTGTCATTTTTCGCATCCTCACCCCAAACAGCGCCATTCAGGGCGGCGAATATTACTATGAGCAATAAATTTTTCAGTAAACTCTTTCTATACATTATGCAATTCCGTTTTATGGTTGTATCTTTTAGAATGAAATTATAAAATAACTCAAATTTTCAAGAATACCAGATTAAGGACATGAAAAAAGACATATTCGACCAGATAATCGAACACCTGAATGAACTTCGGATTGAAAGCAAAACCGCCTATATCCCGCAGGAAACGGCGAATGAGTTTTTCGCGGATATAAAGCCGGCGCCAATTCCCGTAAAAAACCGGGAAACCGCCCCGGCTCCAGCCGTAAAACCGACAGTACAAAGCTCTTTTCCCGCGCCGTCGTTTAATTCGCCGTTAACGCAGATGAATCTGGACGAACTCAATGCCGAAGCTCAAAAATGCCGAAAATGCCCGCTGTGCGAAACCCGTACGACAGTCGTCTTCGGCGAGGGCAGTCCGAACGCCGATCTGATGTTCATCGGCGAAGGGCCGGGTTATGATGAGGATCAGCAGGGACGTCCGTTCGTCGGCAAAGCCGGGGAGCTCCTGACCAAAATGATCAACGCCATGCAGTTTACCCGCCGGGAAGTCTATATCGGCAATATAGTCAAGTGCCGCCCGCCTAAAAACCGCAACCCGTTTCCGGAAGAAGCCGACGCCTGCCTGCCCTACCTGAAACGCCAGATTGAACTCATAAAGCCAAAAGCAATCGTCATTCTAGGAGCAGTACCGCTTAAATTCCTGCTGAATAAAAACGGTATCATGCGCCTGCGCGGCAAATGGGATTCATATGACGGCATTAAAGTAATGCCGACCTTCCACCCCGCCTACCTGCTCCGCAACCCCGGAGCCAAACGCGAAGTATGGGAAGACCTCCAGCAGGTAATGAAAATCTTCGGCAAGGTTCACAAAAAGTAATGGGTGATAGTTTATTTGAGGGAAAAGGGGGAAACTTTTTTTGACAGACTCTGCGCTTGAAATTGAACAGGCACAGATTATATTTGCCTTATGAAAAATTCACTGGAACATTTGCCGAAACATAAGAGGGAAGAACTGGCAAGAGCCGTTTCCGTTATTCGCGAAATGTGCGACGACGTGGAAATGATCATTCTTTTCGGTTCCCATGCCCGTGGGAATTACAAAGATGAAGAGGATTTGGCCCCCGACCGCAAATCCGGCGCGGTTTCAGATTATGATATTCTGGTGGTATCCCGCCTTAATGCGACCGCTATTCATTACAGCCTCTGGCGCAGTATATCCGAACACTGCAACGGCCTTAGTACGCTTATGCCGTTCCGGATTATCGTGCATGACGTCAAATTCATTAAAAGACGGCTCAAGGAAAGGCATTTCTTTTACAGTGATATTGTAAAGGAGGGCTGCCTGCTCTATGATTCCGGTAAATACAAGCTCAATGTCGGCAAAGAGTTCACCCCGAAACAACAGATCGAAATAGCGAAAGAACATTTCGAGCACTGGTTTGAAAGAGCGGAAAGTTTTTATGAATGTTACAACTTTACTTTTCAAAAAAACGATTTAAAAGGTGCAGCTTTCCAACTTCATCAAACGGCTGAATCTGCTTACAATGCTCTTGAGCTGGTATTTACCAATTATGTTCCCAAGGGACATTTTTTAGGTTCCTCGGACCGGCGAATCCGCGAAGTCTTTCCTGATTTAGAAGTCATTTTTCCCTGCGAAACCGAAGCCGACAAGGAACGTTTCGACGTGTTCGAATACGCCTATATCGGAGCCCGTTACGACAAGGATTTCAAAATCTCAAAGAAAGACCTGGAATATTTTGCCGGACGCGTGAAGTTACTGCTCGAAATAGCTGAAAAACACTGCAAAGAAAAAATTAAAAGTTTTGCGACGTGTTTGTAGTCCCGCTTTTAAGCGGAATTTCCCCCGGAAACAATGGTTCTCCCTTCCGCCGACAAGTAGTCACGAGTGCGGCCTCGCACCGTGACCTTTGCGCTCAGTATTGCAGGGTGAAATAATACAAGTAACGTATCCCATAAACGGCTCGTCAGAGCCTCGACCTCCACGAAAAACGCCGACTAAAATTCAGACAGTCAGCGCTCATGGGAATAGTAAAAACACAGTGATTTTCAGCAATATTTCACGTTTTATACTGTTTAGGTTGGATTTTAAACTTTTATCTTGAACTTGACTGCGGCTCCAAGTAGCGCCGCGTCTCGATGAGACCGGCGGCATAAAACGTTGACAGGCCGTATAATGTTGCTCTTTGCCGCTTTCA
>JBAYCO010000360.1:0-4846 GCA_041668685.1 Victivallaceae bacterium
CTCGATGAGACCGGCGGCATAAAACGTTGACAGGCCGTATAATGTTGCTCTTTGCCGCTTTCATCGAAAGCCGGCCTACTCGGTTGCAGTATAGATGTTAAATTTTCAGATTAATACAGTATAGTTTTACTGGTAAAGTCAAAATATCCGCTATCCGGTAAATTTGCAAGCCTGCAACTATGAGCTACTTGGATAATTTACCTAAAATAAAACCCGTGATTCACTGGATTTTATCCGTTCGATGGTTAAATTAACATGTATTATAATGAAATTCTGGATGTTAATCTTAAAGGACAATAATAATGCCTGAATACGAAGCAGTTATCGGATTGGAAGTTCATGTGGAGATAAAAACTGCCAGCAAAATGTTCTGTTCGTGCGCGAATGATTTCGGCGGCGAACCCAATACCCGCGTTTGCCCGGTCTGCATGGGGTATCCGGGCGTCCTGCCGGTTCCCAATAAAAAAGCGATTGAGCAGACTGTTATTGCCGGCTTGCTGACCGATTGCGAAATTGCCCGTTTCAGCAAATTCGACCGCAAAAGTTATTTTTATCCCGACATGCCCAAGAATTACCAGATATCCCAGTATGACCTGCCTTTTTGCGAACACGGGCGGATAAAGATCAGCGGCAAGGGTTTTTCCGGGGAAGATATCGGAGATGTGACGATCGGCATTACCCGTATTCATTTGGAGGAGGACGTCGGTAAACTGAATCATTTTCCGGGGTACAGCGGGGTGGATTACAACCGCGCCGGAGTACCTTTGATGGAGATCGTCAGCGAACCGGATATCCGCACGCCGGACGAGGCGTACGCTTATTTGAACAAGCTCAAACAGATCATGCAGTATGCCGGAATAAGCGACTGCGATATGGAAAAAGGCCAGATGCGCTGTGACGTCAATGTTTCCGTACGCAAGGCCGGAACCGAAAAATTCGGTACCAAGATCGAAATAAAGAACCTCAACAGTTTTCGCGCCGCGCACCGGGCGCTGGAATATGAAATCTGGCGGCAGCCGGAAGTCCTCGAAAGCGGCGGCGCTTTACAGCAGGAAACGCGCGGCTGGAACGACGACCGCGGCGAAACTTACCTCATGCGGGTCAAGGAAGCGGCGCATGATTACCGTTATTTTCCGGACCCGGATCTGATGCCGGTAACTTTCACCGATGAGGAGATTGACGCTTTCCGTAAGAGTCTCCCGGAATTGCCGGAAGTAATGCGTGAGCGTTTTATCGCCGACTTCGGTATAACCGATTATGACGCGGAAGTGCTCTCCCAGAGCAAAGCGCTGGCGCTTTACTTCGAAAAAGGCGCGGCGCTGGTAAAGACTCCGAAACTGCTGGCGAACTGGGTTATTTCCGAATTGCTGCGGGAGCTTTCAGATGCCGGGGGCGATATTTCCGAATGCCGGATATCCCCGGAACAGTTTGCGTCCCTGATCGGCCTGATCGAAAACAACACTATCAGCGGCAAGATCGCGAAAGACGTTTTTGCTGAGATGTTCAAAAGCGGGAAAGACGCTAAAGTAATCGTCAAGGAAAAAGGCCTGGAACAGGTAACTGATACCGGAGCCATTGAAGCGCTGGTCGATGAAGCCGTCGCGAACAACGCGGCACAGGTTCAGCAATACAAGGACGGCAACCCCAAAGTTCTCCAGTTCTTTGTCGGGCAGGTGATGAAATTGGGCCGCGGCAAAGCCAATCCGCAAATGGTCGTGGAATTACTCAAGCAAAAGCTTGATTAATAATGGATAATATCGGGAAAAGACTGCTGCATGCAATTTGTGGTTTTATTGTTGGTTTTGGGCTTGGTTTTATTATCGGTTTAGAATGGCTTGCGGAATATATTACTCGCTGTTGCCTTATCGGGGCGTTTTTTTGCGCGGTCGCGGCATTTTTCCTTACAGACGAGTTTTGGGAAAAACTGGGGGAACATCTTAAAAAATGGTAAACACATTTAGCGGTTTATTTCCAGATAAGCGTTTGCAAAGTCACCGGACAGGTATATAATCAATAGACAATATACGATTACGGCTTTGGAAATATTTTTATGAAAATAGCTAAAAGATTTCTGCTTAATATTGCGTTTGTCAGCCTGATAACCGGCACTGTTTTTGCGGTATTCATAATTTTCGGCATCAATCCTCTGGCCCGTGAGCTGGAAGACAAGATACTTGAAACGGAACCGCATTCCCGCGAAATAGTTGAAGTCAAAAGACGTGAAGAATCGATAAAGAATATTGTTCTGGTAATTGTTCCCCTTATCGGTCTGCTGTATATCCTGTACTTATGGCTGTATATTTCGAGGAATATTGTCAGGCCCCTGGGGAAAGCGGTTAAATTTTCCAATCAGCTTGCCAATGGCGAATTTCCGGCAAAACTTCAGGCTAAAGGCAACAGGGATGAGATTGCCGTCCTGACAAAGGCCCTGAATTATTTAAGCGACCGCCTGTATAATACGATCAAAAAACTGGAAAAAAGCCATAAACGGGAAGAAAACGCCCGGCTTGGAGCCGAACAGGCCAGTAATCTTAAATCCAATTTTCTCGCCCGCCTTTCTCCTGAATTGCGAACTCCGCTAAATGCCGTCAGCGGTTATGTTGAAATTATCAGAAACGATTTGGACAGCGGGCGCTATGACGCCGCGCTGCGCGCCCGGATAGAAAGCATTGCCGAAAACGCCGAACAGCTTAAACGGCAGGTAGCTAACCTGCTGGATATCGGTAAACTTGGTACGGAAAAGAAATACTTGGACGTTACCGAATTCAACACCGGGGACTTCATGCGGGAACTGCTTGAATACAGTATTTTCTGCCTTCAGGAAAAAGATATTACTTTGGTTAATCACATGTCGCATCGCGTGCCTGAAAAAATAAGTGCCGACCGCGAACTTCTTTCCATGATCCTCGGCACCTTGATTCGCGCCCTGGCGCGGGTATCCGGGCCGGGAGAAATTATTTCTTGCGGCTGTGAACCGGTCGAGGACAAGTTGGTATTCTGGGTGCGCGACAACCGGCGGACCGAGCCGCGAGAGAACCTGGCCGCTTTGTTCAGGCGTCTTACTCCGGAGGCGGATTTTACTAAAACCGCGACGCCTTCGGTATTGAATATGATGTTCGCTTCCGAGAAAGCCGCGAGTCTGAACGCGGAACTTAACGCCGAAAGCCATGAGGATGCCGCATGCGAATTCACGCTTACTTTCCAGGCTTGGGATATTGTCAGCGAAAGCGTTATCGAAACTCCGAAGTCACACATAGTTTCCAATTACAAACAGCAGGATGATGAGGATTATGACGAAGCTGAAAACGATTATGACGTAGTTGCAGATTTTAAGCTCGAAGCGGAGCTGCTTTCCGGCAACACCCGTATCCTCCTCGCTGAGAACGACCGGGATAATGCTGAAATCCTGAAGAACCTGCTGACCGCCGACGGCGGAGAAGTTTGTGTGGTGGATAACGGCGGTGACTGCATGAAAAGCCTGGGCGAGGGGAACGTGGATATCCTGATATTGTCGTTATTGCTGCCTGAAGCCGACGTCGTCGGCCTGATCAAAAAAATACGCAAGACGAAAAATACTGAAAAGCTTCCCGTAATTGTTTTGACCGGATACCTCAGCCAGCATGACCGCCAGCGCCTGATAGTCGCGGGCGCAAACCGCTGTTTCATAAAGCCCCTGAATTTCCAGAAACTACGGCAACTTGTAAAAACCCTGACCGGAAGCCCGGAAAATTAATTTTCCGCCGCCTCGACAAAACGCCTGAAGATAAGTTCGCTTAAATTTTTGTCGCGGTGACGTTCAGCATGAAACTGTAAACCCAGTCTGAATACGGTCCCGACTCCCTCGATTGCTTCGACGATTCCGTCATCGGCGACGGCGCTTATTTTCAATCCTTTTCCCAAAGCGTTCGGATCGACAGCCTGATGGTGATAGGAATTTACCGTTAAACAGCCTTTGCCGGTAATTTTACCGAGGAGGCTGTCCGGGTTTATGCGGCAGTTATGGTACTGTTCGTCGTAATGGGCTTCGGCGTTGGTGATATGCTGGATAATTTTTCCGCCGAGAGCGATATTCAGAAGTTGTTCGCCGGCGCATATCCCCAGTATGGGAATATCAGCGGCCAAAACCTCTTTCATGAGGATGAATTCAAATTCCGGGCGCAGGCGTAGATACGCTTTGTTTTCGGGAGCGTCGGTTTCATTGAAAAAACTGGCTGGATAATCCGGACCGCCGATAAAGACGCAGCCGTCAATGAGTTCGACGAACATTCTTATCTGTTCGATGTCTTCAATACACGGGATCAGCAGCGGCAGGCCGCCGGCGTCGAGAATGCGCCGGATATAAAGTTCCGGAGCCTGGATGCGGTCCCGGAAAGAACTCTTGTAGTCCTCGCCGTATTTGAAATGGGTACTGACGCCGATAACCGGGCGGGGATATCCTGAAAGACTGAGATGCTGTTTTGGTTTTTTCATGTTCTTTAGTATTTCCGGCTTTTTAAATATTGCCTGCGGATAATATAATGTGCATATTTATAATATCCAGAAATATTATGAAGCTGAAAGGCGGATTAATTCTTGAATTTGCGTTCCAGGAGCGATACTGAACGGCGCAGATTTTCGTCTTTTCGGCAAAGCGCCGGTACTTTTTTCCAGGCATTCATTATCGTGGCGTGGTTACGGTCGAAAGCGCTGCCGATTTCCGGATAGGAAAAAGCGGTCAGTTTCCGGCAGAGGTACATCGCGACCATGCGCGGCTGGGCGATGTTTTTAGGTCGTTTGCTGCCCAGAATATCTTTTACGTGAATCTCGAAATGTTCGGCGACGCCGCGCTGAATAGACTCTATTGAAA
>JBAYCO010000361.1:0-4846 GCA_041668685.1 Victivallaceae bacterium
CGATGATTTTCATGACATGCGCTGCCTGCATGAAGCAATAATGCATGTTCGCCCGCGGCCTTCCAGAAATGAGTTTTCGCAGAAACACCGGATGTTGGTGGAAAATATCGGACAGGTCATATCTGACGGCATGGAAAGCGGTTGTTTCAAGAATTCCGTTCCCCTTCTCGCAGCTTCCGCCCTGCTTGGAATGATCAGGGAATTCCAGATAGATCCGGGTATGATTTTTACGGATGTCCCGTCCGAAGAACTTGCCCGGAATATTACGGATATATTTCTATCAGGAATAAAGAAAACAGCGGAGAACAGTCATGAATGCTAAATTATCCCGGATTCTCAAAAGAAGCGGCGCGGCGCTATTGCTGATCGCCGCCGTCGGCCTGGCGGTAATATTGATCCAAACCGGCCCGCGCCCGACAAAGAAAAAAACAGAAGAACGCCAGTACCTGGTAGACGCGATCACCATCGCCCCGATTGACGTTACACCCCGGATCAGCGGTTACGGCGAAGTCGAATCGGACAAAACCTGGAAAGCGGTGGCACAGGTTTCAGGGAAAATCGTCTGGAAAGCGGATAATTTGAAAAGCGGTAATTTTTTCAAAACCGGCGAAGTTATGGTAAAAATAGACAGCCGCCAAATAAAGCTAGCCGTTGCCAAAGGATATGCCGAAATAAAAAAATACCAGGCGAAAATCGCGGAATTAAAAAACCAGCAGACGAATATGGAGTCAAGGCTTGAAATCCTGAAAAAAGTATATGAATTCAATAAAAGCAAGCTCACCCGCCAGCGCAAGCTTTTCAAATCCAAGGCGGTAGCTTCAGTTACCGTGGAAGAAGAAGAAATAAATGTCCTGAAACAGCAAAGCTCCATTGTGGAACTCGCAACAACCATAAAGCTGATCCCGGCCCAGATAGCATATCAGGAAGCGGAACTTGCCGCCGCCGAGGCCAACCTGAAACAATCCGAACTGGATTTGAGTTATACCCAGATAACCGCCCCTTTCGACTGCCGGGTGCGGACGGTTTCCATCGAAATCGACCAATACGTTACTTCCGGACAGGACATGTTTACGGCGGACGCCATCAACCAGGTGGAAATCCCAGTCCAGTTCAGTATGGACCAACTGGATCTGCTGGTGAATTCGTCAAGACCTAAAAAGGCCGCTAAAGCCGATAGAAAAAACCCGCGCGACGAAATGGATATAACCGTAAGCGTCAACGGCGGAGCTAAAAAATACTCGTGGAAAGGAAAATTCCTGAGAATAGCTTCCGGCGTCGATACTTCCACCCGTATGCTCAACCTGGTGGTCGGGGTGGCAAATCCATATAAGAGAGACGACACTACCGTAAAACCGCCGCTGGACAGGGGGCTTTTCTGTTCGGTGCTCATTCGCGGCAAAACCGTTAAAGATCTCCTGGTTGTCCCCCGTTACGCTGTTCATGACGGCAGGCTGTATATTGCCGGGAAAGATTTGCGTCTGGAAATCCGGCCGGTAAAAATAGCTTTTAACATCGAACAGTACGCGGTTATCGAATCCGGGCTGAAATCCGGAGAAACGGTTATTGTCAGCGATATCGTCCCGGCGGTTCCGGGCATGAAGCTTAAACTTAAAAAAGATAATAATTTCATTGAAAACGCCGAAAAAGAATTACGGTAAACGGATGGTAAAATGATTAAATTTTTTACAGAACACCCCACTGCGGCGAATTTGTTGATGTGCGCTTTCCTTTTCCTTGGCCTGCTGACAGTAAGCGGTATCAAACGCGAAGCCATGCCGGATTTTTCGACCAGCACCTTGCAAATTTCGGCTTCTTATTCAGGCGCTTCCGCCGAAGAGATCGAGGAAGCTGTAGCGGTGCCGATCGAAGAAGCGCTGGAAAATGTCAACAACATAAAAAGCATTAAGACCACCGCTACCGAAGGCAGCGTTTCGGTAAGGATAGAAATGCTCGAAGGCACTGATTATCAGCAGTTTTATAATGACATTAAAACCGAAGTTGAAGCGATAAACACCTTCCCCGGCGAAGTTGACGACCTGATCATTCAGCCCTACAACCACCTTGACAGCGTAGTCAGCCTGGCCGTATACGGGAACCTGCCGGTAACTGAGCTGAAAGCGTATTGCGAGGACCTGAAAGATAAATTCATGGAGCTCGGCGGCGGAATACAGGTTGAAGTAAGCGGTTTTTCGCAAAGGGAATTCAGGATAGAACTTTCCCCGACCGCCTTGCATACCTACAAATTAAGCGTTAAGGAAATCGCGGACATCATCAGCAGCCAGAACGTGGAGCTGCCCGCGGGAACCCTGGAAACGGGCAGGCAGGACATCAAACTGCGTTTCAGCGACCGGCGCAAAACCGCTGACGACCTGAAATCCATCCGCATAATTTCCGGTTCAGGCGGAGGAGAAATTCTCCTTGGGGATATCGCCGTCATCAGTGATAATTTCAAAAAAGACGAAAACAAGGTGCTGTTCAACCGGCAGCGGGCCGGGGTACTGAGCATATCTAAAAGCAAAAGCGCCGACAGCCTGACCATTTATGATAAGGTCATGGCTGTTCTGGACAAGGAAAAAGCCGAAGCTCCGCCCGGACTGCATTTTTCCATCACCAGAAACATGGCCAGCGATATTCAGGACCGCCTGTCCATGGTTTTCATCAATGCCCTTGAAGGTTTCCTGCTGGTCTTTGCCGCCCTCTGGCTTTTCCTGAATTTCAGGCTTTCAATATGGGTTACGATGGGGTTGCCGGTATCGTTCCTCGGCGGGCTGTTTTTCATGAACCTCTTCGGCATTTCGCTCAATATGATCTCCACCTTCGCCCTCCTCATCGCCATCGGTCTCCTGATGGACGACGCCATCGTGATTTCCGAAAACATAGCGGTTCACCTGAAAAACGGAACCCCTCCCCTGCAAGCGGCGATAAACGGCACCAAAGAAGTGGGCCGGGGAGTCATGGCAAGTTTTCTCACTACTATCTGTATTTTCTTCCCGCTGATATCATTAAGCGGAACTATCGGCAAAATTCTCTGCGTAGTGCCGCTGACTTTGATAATAGTACTTTCAGTAAGCCTGGCGGAAGCATTTTTTATCCTGCCCAACCACTTGGCGCATTCGTTCAGGAAAGGCTTCCCGGCGCCAAGCCCCACGCGCGAAAAAATTGACCGGATCATAGATTACATTCGCTTCACCCTGGTGCGTAAGACGGTTGAAAAGCTCGTCCCGCACCGTTATTTGTTTTTAAGCGCGATCCTTGGGCTGTTTATAATTTCTCTGGCGCTTTTTCCTGCCGGGTACCTTAAGTTCGTAGTTTTCCCGACAGTGGAAAGCGATACGGTAGTCTGTAAAGTCATGCTGCCGCCGGGAACCCCTCTGGAAAAAAGCGAAATAACGGCGGAACACCTGACCAAAGCGGCGGAACGCATGGACGCCAAGCTAACCCCGCTCCAGCCCGGCGGTAAGAAACTGGTTAAATATATTTCCGTCAACTTTTCGGTCAATTCAGACTACAGTGACAGCGGGCCTCATCTTTTTACCGTATACGTCGACCTGCTGCCGGGCAATGAACGCCGCAGTACGGTTGAACAGATACTTCAGGCGTGGCGCGAAGAAACCGGGGAAATCTCCGGCGCAGCCAGCGTTAAATTCGGCGACCAGATGAGCCCTCCCGGCGGTAAGGCCGTATCCATCCGGCTGCACGGCAAAAACCTGGTCAGCCTGAAAAAAGCGGCCGCCGCGCTTCAGGAAAAATTATCCACCTATTCCGGGGTATTCGACGTCGCCGACAACCTTACCTCCGGCAAACCGGAACTGGTGATGTCCCTTAAACCGGGTGCCATGAAACTCGGCTTCACCGCCGAAAGCATCGCCCGCCAATTACGGGCCGCTTATGAAGGCCATAAGGCAGACGAACTCCAGATCGGCAACGACAGTTATGAATACAACGTCAAACTACGCGACAGCCTTGCGGAAAACCTGCGTAATTTCGATAATTACCAGTTGACTACGGATAAAGACCAGAAAGTCCCGCTGGCAAGCGTGGTCAACATACGCACCGTCAGAAGCCCGGCGTCAATCAGCCGTTACAACGGCAAACGCACCGTAACCGTATCGGCGGACGTCAACAGCGCGCTGGGCAACTCACAGGAAATCACCCAGGAACTTAAGAAAGAATTTCTTCCCGAACTTACCGAACGTTATCCGGATGTGAGTTTCTCGTTCGGCGGACAGCGGGAAGCCGGTCAGGAAACCGGCAGTTCCGTTTTACGCGGCTTCCTGATCGGGATCGCCGGGATATTCATCCTGCTGTCATTGCAGTTCGGGAAAATACTCGAACCGCTGGTCGTCATGGCCACCATTCCCCTGGCTTTTATCGGGGCGATATGGGGACATTTCCTGACCGGAAGAAGTTTTGACATGCAAAGCGCCATCGGCGTAATTTCACTTGCCGGGATAGTCGTAAACGATTCGATCCTGATGATGGAATTCATTAAAAACAATGAAAAAAACGGCATGGACCCGCACGTAGCTTCCAAACAGGCGGCCGGGGACCGTTTCAGGGCTCTGATCCTGACCAGCCTGACAACCATAGCCGGCCTCCTGCCCCTGCTGCTGGAAAAAAGCCTTCAGGCTCAAATGCTTATCCCGCTCGCCCTGAGCATTGTCTGCGGACTGGCGACTTCAACACTGCTGGTGCTCTTCGTTACGCCTATGCTTTACCTGGCCGTACAGGATATCAGGGAAATAAAAAACCGGGCTCAAAGAATCCGGCATTGAAAATGCTCCTCCATAGGACATACGCGTCAACTTAAGCGATTATAAGCTTTTTTAATATCCAATGTCGAACA
>JBAYCO010000362.1:0-4826 GCA_041668685.1 Victivallaceae bacterium
CAACCATGGCGTTATTCATTATAAATGATTTTATCGAGCTTGTCCGGCGGCGCGTCATTTGGTACAGGTATGCGGCGTTGAATTCGGACGACAAAGGTTCCGGGCCGAGTTCCCGGAGTTCGCCGGGTTCCGCTCCCGCTTCCGGCAGGGAACAGACTTTGACGAAACCGAAGCGGCGCGGGCAGTCGAAACGCATGGTCATGCCGTTGTCGAGGCGCCAGATTACATGTTCGTGTTTCAGGCGTTCGGTTTCAGGAGGAACGACCCGGAGTGAACCAGACATGCCGAGGTGAATGATAAACGCTTTGCCGTTTGCCAGTTCGATGATCAGGTAACGCGCCCGGCGGCGCACGGAAATAATACTTTCATTCAGCAGTTCCTGATCGTGCAGCGGCGCGAGCGGATAACGCAGGCTTGCGATATGGGTATCGATTGCGGTAATTTTGCGTTCGAGTAGATGCGGCCTGAGCGCACGGGTTATAGTTTCGACTTCCGGCAGTTCCGGCATTATTTTATCTCGCTAAAAAATTGTTTCAGGGAATCCCGCCATTCCGGGCGTTTGAAACTCAGTACTTTATCAATTTTCGAACAGTCGAATTTCGAGTTATGCGGTCTGGCGGCCGGAGCCGGAAATTCTTCGCTTTTGCAGGGCGTAAGTTCGGTATCCAGCTTGAAATGTCTGACGATTTCCCCGGCGGTCTCGAAACGAGTGGTGTAGCCGGACGCCGCGAAGTGGTAAAGTCCTTCTGTTTCATTGTCCAGGAAATCCATAACGGCGCGGGCCATGTCCCGTGTGCGGGTCGGGGCTCCGGTCTGGTCGTCAACGACTTTGAGTTTCGGAAGTTTTTTCGCCAGTTCGAGGATTTTTGTAATGAAATTATTGCCGTTTATGCCGTAACTCCATTGAACCCTTATTATTCCGCATCTGCATCCGGACGCCAGCAGTTTTTCCTCCCCGATCAGTTTTGATCTGCCGTAAACGCTCAGGGGATTTGTCGGGTCACTTTCTTTCTGGGGGGCGTCCGTCAGGTCGCCGAATACGAAATCCGTACTGATATGGACAAGGTATTTACCGTTTGCCGCCGCGAAATCTCCGAGTTTTCCCGGAGCTTCGGCGTTTACCGCCATGCAGAGGGCTTCTTCGCTTTCAGCTTTGTCCACGTTGGTGTAAGCGGCGCAGTTTACTATGCAGTCGGCGGAATCAACTACTTGTTTAAGTTGTTTTTCGTCGGTCAGGTCAAACTCAGGCAAATCATAGACGCTGACCTGCCGGCCGGAATTTCCGGCGGCGAGGGCGATGTCATGGCCGAGCATGCCGTTGCCGATGACGGCAAGTTTTTTACGGTTGCTCATATTCAAAATATAATTCGATATCCTTGAATGCTGTGTTTTGCGTATCTTTGGCGGACAAAATCGGCGCTTCGACCGGCCACGGCACTTTCAGGTCGGGATCGTTCCACAGAATGCCGCGTTCATCCGGCGGCGACCAGTATTCGCTGCATTTGTACTGGAACTCGGCATAGTCGCTCAGGACGCAGAAACCGTGCGCGAAACCCTTCGGGACAAAGATTTGTTTCTTGTTTTCTGCGGAGAGCAGGAAACTTTCCCATTGGCCGAACGTCGGTGAATTTTTGCGTATATCCACGACCACATCCCATACTTCTCCGATGCTGGCGCGGACGAGTTTGTCCTGACCGGGATTTATCTGGTAATGCAGGCCGCGCAAAGTATTTTTGACGGAGCGGGAATGGTTGTCCTGTACAAAATTTAGTTCTACTCCGTATTCGCTCAATTTTCGAAAATTGTAGCTTTCATAGAAAAAACCGCGATTGTCGCCGAAGACTTTCGGTTCAATTATCAGTATGCCGTCGAGTTTGCCCGGAATTATTTTCATATTTCAATTATTCATTTTCAATTTTCAATTTTCAATTAATATAAGTCAGTCTTTGGTTATTGCCAATAGTTTTTCTTCGGTTATTTTGCGCCATTTTTCCAGTTCCGCCTTTCCTGAAATTCCCTGCGGAATACTGGTGGCGTCACCGATAATCAGGGTCAGTTTTGAAAAAGGTTTGGGGATCTGGAACCCGTCCCAGCTTTTCAACTGCCAGTACCGGGAAGCGTTTATCATTACCGGGACGATCCGCCTGTTGGTGTTTGACGCAAGGTGAATCGGGCCGGGGTGCATGTGGTATTTTGGGCCGCGGGGGCCGTCCGGGGTGAAAACGACGTGCCAGTTTTCCTCGATTGCCTCGAGCGCGCCCCTTTGCGCTTTAGCGCCCTCGCGGGACGAAGATCCGCGGACGGTCTGCAGCCCGAACTGGTGGACGATGTCGGCTATATACTGGCCGTCGCGGGAGGCGCTGATAACGGCTTTTGTCCTGACTCGCGCTTTTTTAGGGAATATCGCGGGCATGAACAGCAGGCGGTTATGCCAGATGACAACGACGAAATTTTCATCTGCCGGAATATAATTATTGGGATCTTCAATTTTGATCCTGAACAAGCAGCGCGCCATACATTTAAGGAAAACAGCCAGGATAAAAAATATCCAGTTCGGCAATTTTTTTATATTTCTGAATTTTTTCTTGAAACTCTGCATTTTTCCGCCTTAAATCCTTAACCCTTAAAACTTTTATAATATTCGCACAAATGATTAATTATACAGTTCGGGCAGTCCGGTTTGCGGGCCGAACAAGTTTCCCTGCCGTGTAATATAAGCATGTGCGAGAGATTAGTCCAGTATTTTTTCCCAATAAGCGCGTTTACTTCAGCCTCAATTTTTTCAGGGGCGTCGGAATTTGTAATACCGAGTCTTTTGAGAACCCGTTTTACATGGGTGTCCACGGGGAATCCGGGAACATTGAAAGCGTTTCCGAGGATGACGTTGGCGCTTTTCCTGCCGACGCCCGTCAGGGTGGTTAATTCTTTCATGGTTTCCGGGACTTCACCGCCGAAATTTTCGACGATACTCTTTGCCGCGCTGATAATATTCCTTGCCTTGTTGCGGAACAATCCGCCGGCGCGAATAAGTTCTTCAATGGCTTCCACCGGAGCCCCGGCTAAACTTCCGGCGTCAGGATATTTACAGAATAATTCCCTGGTGATCTGGTTTACCCGGATATCCGTACATTGTGCCGAAAGCTCAACCGCGACCAGCAGTTGGAATGGGCCGGCGTGACGGAGAGGGCAGGGGCATGAGCCGTATTTGGCAAACAGTGTCCGGTTTATTTCGGCAAGTAAGGCTTTTTTCCCTTCAGGGGCGCGTCGCGCAGTCATGAGCGGGCCTGAGAGTTTCTGACAAAGTTCTCAAGGATCTTTAAACCGTATTTCTGGCTTTTCTCAGGGTGAAACTGGGTGCCGCAGACATTATTCCGTCCAATTATGGCGGTGAATTCATTGATATATTCGCAACTGGCGACAGTGGTTTCGGGTTCATCCGGCGCCGCGTAATAGGAGTGTACGAAATAAAAATAACTGCCGTCCGGCACTTCATCCATAAGCGAATTGGCATTGCGGATTTTTATGTCGTTCCAACCCATGTGCGGGACTTTTTCCCCGGTTTGCGGGAAACGCAGGACTTTGCCTTTGAACAGGCCTAAACCTTTTACGCCGGGGGCTTCCTCACTGCTGTCGAGCATCATCTGCATACCGAGGCATATTCCGAGCAGGGGTTTTCCAGCTTCAGCGGCTTCAAACACCGGTTTTTCAAAGCCGCGGGAACGCAGGTTTTCCATGCCGTCGCCGAAATGTCCTACGCCGGGGAGGATTATCGAGTCGAATTTTTCCAGTTCAGCGGCTTTGTCGACCAGGCGGATATTGCCGCCGACTGCCTCAAGAGCCTTGGAAACGCTGAGTAAATTGCCCATGTTGTAATCAATTATAGCGATCATTTTTGTGTTCCGCTTTGTTTTTGCCAAAAACTTAATATACACTGCGCGGATAAAGCATCAAGCGGGAAAAGCGGAAAGTTTTTTTGTTTGAAGCGTGGAGGACGTTGTAATCAATAACTGACTTTGTTTGAAAAAATATTGACAAAAGGCACACATTGTGTTAATATTATTTTATGAAACATTATAATTGGAACGAAGAAAAAAATATTTTACTGAAAAAAACTCGAAAGATCGGTTTCGAGTCTGTTGTTATGCATATAGAGAAAGGGGATTTGTTGGATATAATAGAAAATCCTTCCAGCAATTACTCTAAGCAAAAGGTGCTGATTATCAACATTAATAATTATATTTATGCGGTTCCTTTCGTTGAAAATGAAAAAGAAATATTTTTAAAAACGATTATTCCCAGCAGAAAATTAACCAGGATATATTCGGGAGATTAGAGATGAAATTAGATAAAGATGAAAAAGAACTGATTGAATCAATCGAATCAGGAAAATGGCAAAGCGTCCGGAATCTGGACGACGAAATTAAGACGCATAAGGAATATGCACGCAATACCTTGCGCAAAAACCAGCGGGTAAACTTGAGAATCAGCTCAAAAGACCTTGAGGATATTCAATCTCTGGCCGCGGAAGAGGGATTGCCGTATCAAACTCTCATGTCAAGTATTTTACATAAATACGTTTCCGGCAAACTTGTAGAAAGAAGGGCGCGTTAAAACCAAAAAGGGAAAACTCTTAAAAAAGCTTTCCCCTAAAAGTAAAAAACCGGGCTCAAAGAACCCGGCATTGAAAAAGCTCCCCATAGGGGAGCAGGAAACGTTAACATAGAAGGAAACGGTTAATAATGTAGCTCAAGCGTCTCGCTTGAGTCATAAATGGGTAAACGTTGTTAAGCAAAGGGACACAACCGAGACGGTTGTGCTACATTCAG
>JBAYCO010000363.1:0-4823 GCA_041668685.1 Victivallaceae bacterium
AAAAAAATGATAAACACCAGCAGTCATAGTGGCCAGAACATTAATTGCACAAAATTGGTAAGTTTTTTTATTGTGATGAATAAGTTATTGGAAATATTAGAGCGAGATAAAAAATTCAAAACTGAAATACGTAATTTATTTGTTGAATATAAAAATGTTCCTATAGAAAAAACGGGATTGAATCAGGAAATTTTAAAAGAACTGGAATACAAATAACAAGCTAAAATATGAATAACAATAAAGTTTTAATTGTCGGGGCGGGCGGGGTCGGTTCTTATTTCGGCGGACGCCTGGCGCAGGCGGGGATGGAAGTTTCCGTCGTTTGCCGTTCAAATTATGAAAAAGTCAAAAAAAACGGTTTTGAGATAAAAAGCGTAAACGGCGATTTTTCCTTCAAACCGGCAGGCGTTTACCGTTCCTGTTCCGAATATCCAGAAACCGCGGATTATCTGATCGTTACTACCAAGGTGCTGCCGGAGATCAACGTAATCGAAATAATAAAACCCGCCGTCAGGCCGGGCACGGCAATCGTCCTGCTCCAGAACGGCATCGAAATTGAAAAAAATATCGCGGCGGCGTTTCCCGGCAACGAATTGATCAGTTCAATAGCCTACATCGGGGTTTTCCAGAATGGAAACGGCAGGATTGAACATCTGGCCTCGGGCCGCCTGAAAATGGGCGTTTATCCCGGCGGCTTATCGGAAAAAACGAAACTGCTCAGCGCCGCTTTCAACCAGGCCGGAGTCGAATGCGAAGCTGTTGACAACATTGAATTCTTCCGCTGGGTTAAACTGGTCTGGAATACTCCGTACAATCCGGTTTCAGTCCTTGCCGGCGGGGTGGACACCAAAGTCATCTCGACCACGAAAACCCTCGAAGACCTGTGCGCAACGCTGATGAAAGAGGTTTGCGCGGTCGCCGGATCCCGCGGTATGGAACTGCCGGAAAACATAATTCAAAGCAATCTGGATTACACGCGGAACTTTCCCCCCTACAAAACCAGTATGCTGCTTGATTTTGAGAATAAACGCCCGCTGGAAGTAGAAGCCATCGTCGGCAACGTCCTTCGTATCGCCCAGGCGGCGGAAATACCCGTACCGTATCTGGAAACCGTTTACGCCCTCCTGGTTTCCGCCGATATTCAAAACCGTTCTTAACCTTTAATTGGAAATTATGAAAACTAAAATCGCTATTCTAACCGATCTGCACTTTTCAAAATCAGCAAACTCCGCGCTTCCTGTCCGGAAAGGGGAATTCGCGGACATTTTACTGCTCCGCGCCGTCCGTCGCCTGAATCGTTTTATCAAACCAGATTTGGTTTTTATCGGCGGTGATTTAGCCGACGGGACAACTCCCGGCGAGACTCAGGAACTGCTGGCGAAACTCAAAAAAATCATCGATCTGCTCGAAGCCCCGGCAATTGTCACAAACGGGAACCATGATCCTGAGGATATATTCTATGAAATAATGGGGAAACCGGCTGATTTTATCGATATCAACGGCATTCGCGTCGTGCCTTTCTCCGACCCGGAAATGCCCGGTTTCAACGCGTTCCGCACCCCGGAAGAAATCGCCCGGATGCGGAAACTGGGAACGGAATTCGACGGCCCGCTGGTATCATTGCAGCACGTTCCGTTGTTTCCCCCCGAACTTGAAGGCTGTTGCTATAATTACACCAATGCCGACGAAATTATAAAGGTAATGCAGGAAACCAATTATATTCTGGCGCTTTCCGGACATTATCACCAGGGGTTCGAAAAACTCGATCATAACGGAATAAGTTATATCACCGGACGCGCCTTATGCGAAAGACGCTTCGACTACACCGTGATCGAAATAGACGAACACGGTAAAGTAAACTGTCTCCGGGAAACCCTTGCCATGCCGGATGAACTGCATCTGGTTGACCATCACGTCCATACCAGTCTGGCTTACTGCAACGAAAACATGGACATAGCGAAATCGATAAGCCTTGGGCAAATTTTCGGGCTCGACGGCATCGTTATCAGCGAACATTCGGCCCATTTGTATTTCAACCGGGAAAATTACAATCGTTCCTTAAATTATCTGGAAGGTCTGGAATCAGATCAAATCCTTGACCGGACGCCGGAGTACTTTTCCATGTACGCCGCCGAAGCAAATGCTTTCTGCCGGCTGGGAATGGAAGTGGACTACGACTGTCGCGGCCGGAAAATCATTAAGCAGGAAGCCTGGGATAAACTGGAGTTCCGCAACGGTTCGGTTCACGTCCTGAATCTGGAAAATACCGATATGAAAACAATTGAAAAAGAATTCCTCTTCCTGACGGAAGCCGCGCTGGCCTCAGGCGTTGACGCGCTGGTGCATCCTTTCCGTATTTTCCGGCGGCGCGGCCTGGAATTGCCGCGGCATCTTTTCGCCCCGCTCGCCGAACTCCTTAAACGTTACGGCTGCGCTGTTGAAATAAATTACCACACCAATGAGCCGCCGGCTGAATTTTTCCGCATGTGTATTGAAAGCGGCATCAAATTAAGTTTGGGCAGCGATGCGCATAATCTGTACGAGGTCGGCGAGTTTTATCCGCATTTGAAGTTTTTGCGGGAAATTGCCCCGGATTATGAAATAGCCGATTTGTTAATCAAATGATACAGGATAAGTTATAGTTATAAAAACGGAATGCCTTATGTTTGTAAAAGTTATATTTCAATTGATCCTGACGGCGGCTTTGTTCCTGCCTGTTTTTACCGCCATCAGCGGCGAACTGGATAAAATCGATTTTACCGCGCTGGAGGAATCCCCGGTCACTGTCGATGATATGGAAGCCTATGATAATCTGCGGCGGCTGGTGACGGTAATGAAGCTTCTGCAGCAGCTTTATGTCGATCAGGAAAAAGTCAGTATGCGCAGACTCGTCGACGGCGCCCTGAAAGGCATGCTGCACGAACTGGATCCTTACAGCAGCTACGAGCCCTCGACTCCGGCGAAATCCGTCAAGCACGGTTCGCAGCATCTCGGCATCGGCATAATGGCGCTGAAAAGCAAACAGGCCGGTTTTAAAGTAATCTGCACCCTGAAGGATTCCCCGGCCGCCAAAGCCGGCGTGAAAACCGGGGATATAATCATAAAAATCGATAATAAAACAACTACCGGTTTAACCCTTGAGCAATGCGGACAGTTGCTGCGGGGCAAATCCGGAACCAAAGTCAAACTTGAAATTATCCGCGAAAATGAAGACGACCCGGTAATTCTGGAAATCACCCGCTCGGAATTCAAACAGGCTTCCCAGGAATTCAAAAACGTAAAAATGCTGAAAAATAAAATCGGCTACATCCGCATAAGCAGTTTCGGGGAAAAAAGCGTGGAATTCATGGACAAAGCCCTGAAAAAACTCCAAAAAGATAATTGCCGCGCGCTCATCCTTGATTTGCGCAACAACCCAGGCGGACTGGTTGAAGCCGCGATCGCGATATGCAGCCGCTTTCTGGATAAAAAAGAACTGATCATCACCATTGAAGGCCGCAACCTTAAGAAAATTCAAAAAATATTCCCGGTGAAATGCGCTAAATACACAAAAATCCCGCTCATTATCCTGATCAACCGCTTCAGCGCCAGCGCCGCTGAAATTGTCGCCGGCTGCATGAAAGACCACAAACGCGCGACGCTCCTCGGCAGCAGAACGTTCGGAAAAGGTTCCGTACAGCGCGTCTGCAAAATAAAAGACAACGGCACTTTGCGTTTTACCGTGGCGAATTATTACACTCCGGCCCACAATATTATCAACGGCAAGGGCATAGAACCGGATATCAAAGTCCCGATGTCCTTAAAAGACCGCCTGGAACTGGCGCAGCAGCTCGAAGAACATCCGGGCGTAATATATCCGTTGAATAAAAAAATGATTACCGACATTCAATTGGAACGCGCAATACAGGTCATAACCGGCATGTTAAAACTCAGCGAGAAAAAATGATTTCAAAATCTCCATACTGGGAGGAACTCGCCGATCAATATCAGCGGGAAACGCTGATTTCCTGTGACGATTTTCACTACGGCCCGTTGGCCGCCGGCGACAATATCCTGAAACTCCTGCCGCATGACCTGGCCGCCCTGAATTGCCTGGAAATCGCCTGCGGCGGAGCGCAAAACAGTATCTTTCTGGCAAAACACGGAGCGCAATGCACAGCTTTGGACGCTTCGCGTGCGCAAATTTCACACGCGGAAAAACTTGCATTGGAAAACAAAGTTGAAATTTCCTTTCTGCTCATGTCTATGGAGGAACTGCCGGGCAAACTGCCGCATTTCGATTTAATCCATTCAGCATACGGGTTCAATTTCGCCGTTGATTTTAATCGGCTTATAGATTCAGCTTCAAATTTGCTTAAAAAAAACGGCGTTCTGCTATTTTCTCTGCCGCATCCTCTTTTCAGTGGAGAATTCCTGGAAATTGATAATACGGAAGGTTTATTTCTGGAAAATTATTTTGCTATTTCCCCGGACCTGAGATTTGACGTCGACGATAAAGAAACCGCAAGATCTGATTTTTACTCTCCGACAGAAATCAGCGTCGCCCTGGAGCGCAATTCCATGCGGATCGAAGCCATCCGCGAACCCGGGCTTTGCGAAAATCCGCCGTATACAAGCAACGCATGGGAAGAATACCGCGAACAGTTGCAGCGCTTCCCGGCAACTCTCATAATCAAAGCCATTAAAAACAAATAAAAAATGAAATTCCAAAGTTTAACTCTCATGCAACGTTCCCTACGCCCCTGGAGACAGGGGCGGCTACACCTGTTTCCTCAACATGCAGAGTTTCCCGGTGTAGCCACGGCTGTCCCTAGCCGTGCGGG
>JBAYCO010000364.1:0-4819 GCA_041668685.1 Victivallaceae bacterium
ATGTACTTGGCACCACTGAAAGAACTATCCTGGCTATGCCTTAGCGAAACTTCAATTGGTGATGAGGGAATGAATTACATTGCAGGACTTCGCAAATTACGATTCTTATATTTGGAAGGTACCAAAATTACCGATAACGGAATAAGTAAATTAGCGAATCACCCTAAACTCAGAACTCTTTATATTTCGAGAACGGCTATTACAGACAAAGGAATGGATACATTAGCGACTCTGACAAAGCTCGAAAATTTAAAATTAAATGAGACGTTAATCACCGACAAAGGATTAGAAAAATTACGAAAACTAAAAAATCTAAGGGATTTGGAAATCCATAAGACCAAAGTAACCCCCAAGGGAATTGCGGTTTTGAAAGCAAGACTCCCTAATCTCAATATTTTAACCCGTAGAAACTATTAAGAGAGCATTAAAAATGGAAAATCTAAAATATGAAAATTAAAATCATAAAATACTTTTCCATAGGGGTAAGCGTCACATCTGATACATCTTTTTATTGATCGGATTGAAAACTATATTTTTTGTAAGTACAACATGTAACCCGATAGTTGATTTTGTATCACAGATGTATCACATGTATCACAAAAATGGCGATTTTCATGGGTTATGAAAATGGAAATTTGACCTCAAAAACAGTGCAAGAAAAAAATGGTACCCGAGAGAGGATTTGAACCTCCGACCCACGGTTTAGGAAACCGTTGCTCTATCCCCTGAGCTACCCGGGCAATACCATAAAATAATTTGCGAACTCAAAAATTCAATTGAGCTCAAATAAAAATCTGAAAGATATCTTGAAACTTTTAGAAATTGTGACAGACTAAACCGTCACGGAGCTTCGGTTCGAACCAGGTTGATTTTGGGGGCATTATTTCGTTCGCGTCAGCTATGGCCATTAGTTGCCCCACGGTTGTCGCAAACATGGAAAAAGCAACCGCGTGTGAACCGCAGTCAACAAGCTTTTCCAATTCCTTCGTCCCACGGATGCCGCCGATAAAATCAATTTCGGTACTGGTGCGCGGATCGTTGATGCCAAGCAACGGCCCAAGAATATTATCCTGCAGGATACTGACGTCAAGACATTCAATAACCCCAAGTTTGCCGATATCAAATTTTGGCTTGACCAAATACCATTTGCTCTCCAGGTACATGCAGAATTCCCCGGACTCTTGCGGAGATGGATTATTTGTGGGAGTTACCGTGAATTTCTCTGAAATTTTGGCCTTTAATTGTTCGGCGTTCAAACCGTTAAGGGTTTTTACCGCACGGTTGTAAGGCAGAATTTTTAACTGTGACGCCGGAAAAGTTACCGCCAGAAAGAAATTATAATCTTCTTTGCCGGTGTGATTCGGGTTTTTGGGCGCACATTCGGCCTGCGTACGGGCCGCCGCCGCGCTGCGATGGTGGCCGTCGGCAATATACAGATAAGGAATTTTTTCGAACATGGCGGAGAGTTTTTGGCTGTTTTCCGGATCTACCCGCCATATCGTATGTTGAATTCCGTCCGCAGCAGTAATATCAAAGGTCGGTGCGGCTTTGGTCAGTTCTGCAACCAAAGCGTCGATTTCCGCAGAATCCTGATAGGTCAGAAAAGCCGGGCCGGTATGTGAACGTAAAGTCATAACATGACGGGTACGGTCGTCTTCCTTGTCCTGGCGGGTCTTTTCATGTTTTTTGATTATGTTGTTGCAGTAATCATCGGCGGAAGCCGCTCCGAGTATCCCGGTTTGCGTATGGTTTCCCATTACCTGGCGGTAGATGTAAAGATGTTCTCCGGCATCGAGTTTTAACGGAGCGGTTTCGCAGAGTTTTTTAAAGTTTGCGGCGGCTTTCGCATAAACGCGGTCATCATGCAGGTCAATACCGGGCTCCATATCGATTTCGGGACGGGAAACATGCAAAAATGATAAAGGATTGCCTGCCGCCAGTGCCGCGGCTTCTTCGGAATTTACCACATCATAGGTACCGCTGCTACTTCTTTCGCTTTTTCCGGGGTAGGTACTAAACCATGAAAGGGCATGATCTTAGCCATATCTATCAATCTCCGTATTTTAAAAATTTTAAGTTTTAAGGGTATCTCTAATAATTCAATGCAGCACAACCGTCCCGGTTGTGTCTTTACTCAAGCGAGACGCTTAAGCTACATAAAAATGCAATTTTTAGAGGTTCCCTTAAGATTTAAGGGAAGGAGCCTTAAATACATTTATTGAATGCCGAGATAACAATTTAATAGCATTTAGTGGAAGTTCAAAGCGATAATAAAGGAAACGCCGGAATTATTTCTTTTGAAGTTCTTTCCAGCGTTTATCGTTGATTTTATTGGCGTAACTGCATACCCGGTTCAGGATCAGCTTCAACTGTTTATAACGTTTTGACGAACCGACGGGGGCAAGCTTGTCTTCTCTTGCCAACTTTTCAGCCGTATTCAGCGCGTAAGTCATTAAGTCATAAGCCAGATCCGAGCTCACAGCCCGATAAGGTTCCGGTTTACCGGCGGCTAAGCTTATATTGAATGTTTCGAGCAGTTTTTTATCGGCTTTTTCCGCTATGGAGTCGTAACCGAATTGTTTCAGATACAGTGGATTGACAGCTTCGCCTTTGCCGTTCTTTACTAACATATCAATCACTGTTTTTTGGGATTTCAGCGAATCGATATGGAGCATGTATTCCCAGGCGGCGTCCCATAATGCCGCATTTTGCTTGACTGAATTAATTCCCAGCATTCTGCAATTCAGTTCAGAGCCTCTTTGCCCATTTGGGCCGAGAGGCAGCGGTACAAGCCCGTATTTTTTTAGATCTATGGTAGTTATTAAAAATTTTCCAATATAAACGATCATCATTGCTATATCACCGTTTTCCCACATTGTACTTGCGTGCTTAAAGGATTTGTACGCATATCCCCTGTGGATTTTGTTATTTTTGCCGACATGTTTTTCCGCAGACAAACGGGTGTAAAAATCCAAAGCTCTGACTGCCGCATCGGAATCAAAGGCATATTCCCATTTTTGAGTTTTCGAGTTATAGGCGGCTATTTTTCCGTTGGCTGACCACAGGAAAGGCGTCCAAAACCATGATTCACGAATCCCATGGCCCAACCTCAACCCGTATTTATTCCGGCTGATGTCGGTAGTTTTATGGCATATTTCCATGAAGTCCTGCCATGTCCAATTTTTGTCAGGGCATGGAATACCGTATTCAGCAAGGACGGATTTGTTGAAAGCTATTGCCCGGGTAAGAGTGCCGCCAAAAGGCATTGCCCACCAGTGGATATTTCCATCCTGGCCTTTACGATGAGCTACGATTTTTACTTGTGGATCAATCCGGCGGGTAATTTCCTCCGATGACAGAGTTTTATAATAATCATCCAAAGGAAGCAGGAAGCCGTTTTGAATGAAATTACATGATTTGCGGAAATTTATATATAGAACATCTGAGCTGTTTTCGGCGGCAAGTATTTTTTTGTCACTTTTTACGCCTTCTATATAACCTTCCGAACCTTTTATAACGTTTATTTCGACATTATCCCAATTGTAGCGGCCGTATTTTTCCGGATTTGCTTTATATTTGGCTTTATACTTTTCCGCAAAGATTTTCGGGAAATCCTGCTTGAACTGTTCCAGAGACTTCAGATTAGTTCGGGAAATAATGGAGGCGCTCGCGGGAGCAGGTAAGTTATAAACTCGCAAGATGATAATGGTTTTTCCGTCTTTTTCCTCTATCGGAGCACTGTTGCAAAGAAATGCAAAGGCGAAAAACAGTAATGAAAAAGGTATTTTATAGCGCACAACTTCTCCTCAGAAAGCCTGATCCTTAAAACTTAAAACTTAACCCTTAAATCTATCTCGTATCTTTGGCTATTTCCTTGTTCTGGAAAACCACTACGGCCCACATTGTGCATAAAGCGACGTACAGCACTACATACAAAGCGGCCCAGAGGAGATAAGAAACTGGAATCGGCTGATGACTTGCCAGCGCGTCGGCCAGCCAGAAAAACTGCCAGTTGGGTAGAATGGCGTAAAAAGTTTTGTAAATGGTGTTTAAGGCCGGAGAACCCGCGTTGCCCAGAAACAGATAACTGGAGACCAGGCCCAGAAAGAAAATGACCGAACAAACCGTCAGGTTGGCGACCATATCCAGGCGAGTGGCGAAAACTACCGTAATGGCGGCCATTGCCGAGACCGACATAAAAACCAGTACCAGCGCGTAGATGTAGCTCTGGAGAAGAATTGCCGGGTGTTCTTTGAATATCAGACATATTGCGCAGTAGATCGGCAGCAGTATCCAGATGCCGAGAGTGGTATATGAAGCAAAGGAACGTGTGTACATGAAATTCATTACCATCCCGAAAATGCAACTGGCGATCAGGATTGCGAAGTAAATGTAATAAGCTCCCATATCCATACGGAACTGATCCTTGGCGACGTACAGGGAAATTATAGAGCCTACATTGCACAGGAAAACAAATACCGCGACCGTAAAAATAATCCCGGCAATCTTGGCGAGGATAAAGGTCCCGCGGTATACGGGTTTGGACAATAAAAGCAGGACGGTGCCGTTGCGCATTTCCCTCGTTACCGTATGACTGGAACTCATTACCGCCACAAACAGCCCGAAAAGCATTACTGTCGCCATGGAACTGTCGACGACCAGCTTGATCTGGTCCCCGAACACGAACAGGGTCATGGAAGGGAAATGCCCGATCAGTACCAAAGCGGTAATTAACAGAATAAAAAAGATAGGTTCCCGGATTGATTCCGTAAACGTATTTTTTGCGATATGGAAAAAATTTATCATGATTCCGGTAAAA
>JBAYCO010000365.1:0-4786 GCA_041668685.1 Victivallaceae bacterium
GAAACCGCGCCGGATTTGCGGTCGGGGGCTAAATCTTCTTCGTCTTTGTAATTTCCGCGCGCATGCGAACCGAAAAGAATGATCATTTCAACGTCGTCGCACATTTCGCGAATGACGGAGACGGCTCTTGCCAGTTCTTCCCTCTTATGTTTCGGCAAATGTTCCAGCGAATTTTTCATAAGTCAAATATAATCCTGAATATCCAATATCCAACAAGGAATGTCCAAATTCCAGGTTTTATTTATTTCATCGGTTGATTATTCCGTGTTGGATATTGGATATTCAAACAGGTTTATCCAAAAAGTTTTCCCTTTTCCCCCAAATCAGTTGGAAAATTTTATTACCGGTATTACTTTACTTAAACTTACTAAAAAAACAGAGATTATTTATGCCGGCCAAAAAAGAAGTTTGCGATGCTGACGGAGTCAAAGCGGCTGTAGAAAAAGTCGCTGACGGTATTATTTCTGAATTCCTGGATGCTTTCCCTGAAGATTTTGTTGTGATCGGCATACACCAGCAGGGTGTTCCGCTTGCCAGACGCCTGATAGATTTTATCAAAAATAAAACCGGTTATGTTCCGGAACTCGGCATGCTGGATATTTCCATGTACCGTGATGATATCGGCGTCCGTCAGGATCTGCCGCAGATCAGCGAAACCCTTATCCCTTTCGATATGAATGATAAAATCGTTATTCTGGTCGATGACGTTTTGTCTTCCGGCAGGACGATCCGCGCCGCGCTTGACGCCGTCACCGATTACGGTCGTCCCGGCCTGATCCGCCTGGCCGTGCTGGTTAACCGCGGCAGTCATGAATTCCCGATCGGCGCGGATTATACCGGAATGACCCTAGCGGTTCCCGCCGAACGCAAAGTCGTAGTGGAATTCGAAGAAACGGAAGGGCATGACCGGGTTTGCACAATTGACTGGAAAAAGAAAAGACGCTCAGCAAAAGAGGATGATTAGTATGGGAAAATTTACCTGGACGAAAAAAGATCTGCTCAGCATATATGATTTGAATGCCGAGGAGATATGCTGTATCCTCGATACCGCCGAGGAATTTAAAAAAGTATCGCAGCGCAACGTCAAAAAAGTTCCGGCTTTGCGGGGAAAAACCGTAGTCAACTTTTTTGTCGAACCAAGCACCCGCACCCGTATGTCGTTTGAATTGGCCGAACAGCGCCTGAGCGCCGATATTATCAATATCAGCGCCAGTTTGAGCAGTTTGCAGAAAGGTGAAACCTTGCTCGATACCGCCCGCAATATCGAAGCTTTGCAGGCGGATTTGATCGTTATGCGGCACAGCGCCGCCGGCGCCCATGTCCTGCTGGCGGATAAAATTAAATGCGGCGTACTGAACGCCGGGGACGGCGCCCACAGCCACCCGACCCAGGCTTTGCTGGATACGTTCACTATTCGTGAGAAAAAAGGAAAGATCAAAGGCTTGAAAGTGGCGATAGTCGGGGATATCCTCCACAGCCGCGTTGCCCGGAGCGACGCCTGGGCCTTGCTGAAACTCGGCGCGGAGGTGCGTTTGGCCGGGCCTTCGACTTTGGTCCCGCGGGAATTCGAGAAGATGGGCGTCAAGGTGTGCCATAACCTGAAAGAGGCAATAAAAGGCGTGGATGTAGTCAATCTGCTTCGCATTCAGCATGAGAGACAGAAAGCCGGTTTTTTCCCCAGCACCGGGGAATATTCCAAATTTTTCGGTCTGAATGAGGAAACGTGCAAATATCTGAAACCGGATACCATGATTATGCATCCGGGCCCGATCAATCGCGGTATCGAGCTTGATTCGTCCCTGGCGGACGGTTCGCGTTCGGTAATCCTGGAACAAGTAACCAACGGTTTGGCTGTCCGTATGGCAGTTTTATTCCTGGTAGCGGGGTGTGTGAAAAAATGAATGTAAAAAAAGAATTTATTTTGTCCGGCGGTAAAGTGGCGGATCCTTTTTCCGGCGTCGAAGCCAAACGGGATATCGGCGTTAAAAACGGTAAAATAGTTGACCCCAAAAGCCTGAAAAAAGCTGAAAAAATAGACGTTTCAGGTAAAATTGTCGCGCCCGGCTTTATTGACCTGCACGTGCATTTGCGCCAGCCGGGTAATTCCGCCGCTGAAACTATCGAAACCGGCACAAAAGCGGCCGCGGCGGGTGGTTTTACCGCGGTTGTCGCGATGCCCAATACCAGCCCCGCCGCCGACACGGCCGCGGCTATTGAATACCTGAACTACCACGCCGGCAGAAGCGGGGTCGTCAAAGTTTTTCCCTGCGGCTGCATGACCAAAGACATTGCCGGAACTGAAATGGCGCCCATCGGCAGTTTGAAAAACGCCGGGGTGGTTGCTTTGAGCGATGACGGCAAGGGCATTCAGAACCATGAACTGATGAAGCATATTGTCGAATACGCGAAAGCGTTGAATTTGCCGATCCTGGACCATTGCGAGGACGAAAACCTCAAAGGCGACGGCGTAATGCACGAAGGCGTCTGGTCCACCCTGCTGGGCATGAAGGGCATGTCTCCGGCTTCGGAAGAGTTAATGGTAGCGCGCAATATCATATTCGCCCGTATGGTTGACTGGAAAATACACCTTCAGCATTTGAGCAGCAAGGAAAGCGTCGAACAGGTACGCGCCGCCCGTAAACGCGGTATTCCCGTAACTGCCGAGGCTACTCCGCATCATATCGCCCTCACGGACGAGTGCATTAAGAAATTCGATACCAATTATAAAATGAACCCGCCCCTGCGTTCCGAAGAGGATCGCAAAGCATTGATCGCGGGACTTGCCGACGGTACCATTACAGTCATTGCCACCGACCATGCGCCGCATACTCCGACCGCAAAGCTGGTCGAGTTCGATTATGCGCCGTTTGGCATTATCGGCCTGGAAACCGCAATCCCGGTCTGTCTCAAGGAACTTTATCACAGCGGGGTGTTGTCGATCAGCGATTTCGTCGCCAAGTTTACCAGCGGCCCGGCCGCGGTGCTCGGCCTTGACGACCGCGGCCTGAAACCGGGCAACGCCGCCAATATAACCATCATCGACACCGAACGCAAAGTGAAGATCGACGCGAACAAATTTTATTCGAAATCCCGGAATACTCCCTTTAACGGCATGACCTTCAAGGGAAAAGCCGTGGCGACGATTGTTGACGGCAAGTTCGTCTTTAATGAACTATAGAAATTGAACATCGAACATTGAACATCGAACATCGAACATCGAATGAATTAAACTGATAACTGATAACTGATAACTGAAAAAGGAATTAAAGATGTCGGTTCCGCCGCATGTTGAGAAAATTATTGACAGTATATTGCCCCGAATAACTGATTTGAGGCATAAGATCCACAGCAATCCGGAGCTTGCCGGTAAAGAATTTGCCACCGCCGCACTTATTCGTGAAACTTTGGCTCCGACCGGTATTAAACTTTTAAAGCCTTATCTTGAAACAGATGTAGTCGGGATACTTGACAGTGGAAAACCCGGAAAATGCGTCGGGCTGCGCGCCGATATCGACGCCCTGCCTTTACAGGAAATTACCGGTCTGCCCTATAAATCCCTTAATGACGGAGTAATGCATGCCTGCGGACATGACGGGCATACCGCCATCCTGCTTGGCGCGGCAATGGTTTTGAATGAAATAAAAGACCAGCTCAAAGGTTCGGTCAAATTTATTTTCCAGCCCGGAGAAGAGATTGCTGCTCTGGGAAAGAAATTGGTTGAAGCCGGAGCATTGAAAGCTCCCAAGGTCGATGCGGTTTTCGCTTTGCACGGGTTTTCCGATATGCCCGTCGGGCTTATCAGCAGCCGTGCCGGGGCTATTATGGCGGCGGCCGCCCACTTTACGATCAAAATTATCGGCAAAGGCGGACATTGCAGTAAACCTGAGGCTTGCATAGACCCCATCGTAATCGGCAGCCAGGTGGTCAATCAGCTCCAGACGATAGTTGCCCGCCGTTTCGGCCCTTTGGATGTTACCTGTTTGAGCATTTGCCGCTTTTCTGGAGGGCTTAACGGCAATATTATTCCGGAAGAAGTCACCCTTGAGGGCTCGACCCGCTTTCTGGATTATGAAGTCGGCAAACAGTTTCCGGAACTTATCGAAAATACGGTTAAAGGAGTATGCCTGGCCGGCGGCGCGAAATATGAGTTCGTTTATGACCTGTCTTACATACCTACGGTAAATACTCCGGAATATGTTGACCTGGCTGAAAAAACAGTGACTGAATGTTTTGGGAAAGGAATGTGGCTCAGCATGGAAAAACCGTTCATGGTCGCGGAGGACTTCGCGTATTATCTGCGGGAATGCCCCGGAGCGTTTTGTAATCTGGGGCTGGGGGAAGGTCATATTCCGGTTCATAATCCCGGATTTGATTTTGAGGATAAAGCGCTTCGGAGCGGAATTATATTCATGGTCATGATGGCTTTGAAAACGATGGGGCTGGAATAAAAAAATCCTGCTGTTGCTGGAATAAAGGATACCGAGGGGCTATAATCTTTTAGGGGAATTGCGTCTGTCTGGGTATTTTAGAAGCTAAAGGGGACTTTTTATATGTCAGAAGACAAAAGCAGTAAAACCGAAGAAACTAAAACGCCTGTCGGTGGAAGCCCGTTTAGTCCGGATGATATTGAAGCGACGCAGAAAATAGAAATCAGCCAGTTGGAAATTTACGGTGACGACGCCGAAGATGAAGTCACGTATTCCAAGATAAGCCGGGATACTGAAATCGGTAGAGGTTCGGTGATCGGGAAATCCATTTTCAGCAGAAAACAGATTGCCGACGATTA
>JBAYCO010000366.1:0-4768 GCA_041668685.1 Victivallaceae bacterium
GACCGTCCTCACAACAGGCGGCGGTGCCGCAGGGGATCCATGGGGCGGCCCCGCCGGAACGGGCCGCCTTCGCTAAAACCTCGGCTCCGGCGGCCGAATTGTAGCGAAGCCGGGTCGGTCCAGTCCGGCTGCGCTATGATTCCGACGCGGTAGCCGAGACTTTGGAGCAGGCGGCCGATTACGGCGGTTCCGAAAGAAGGATGATCTATATAACAGTCGCCGGTTATGAGAACGATGTCCAGTTCATCCCAGCCGAGTTTCCGCATATCTTCGGAAGATGTCGGCAGGAACGGAAATTCAGAAGGCTTCATCTTTTTTGACTTCCCTGGTTTTTCTTCCGGGTATCGATTTTTACTTTTGGGAATACGCCGGAAGCGGGAATTTTTGTCACTTGCGTGAGTTTATCATAGTTTATGAAGTTAAAGGGGATTTCGTAATTGGTTTGTCCGCTGTTGTTCAGGGTGTAGACCAAAGTTGCCGGAACCGTTTTCTTGGCATTTCCCAAAGCTTCGCTGTCCAGGATGAACAAAATGGAATATATTGTTTTAGCGTCTGTTTTCTGCAACAGCCATTTTTCAGCGTCAAAACTGCCGTTTCCGGTACGGAGAGCGACGCATTTATATAATCTGTCCTTGAATTTTAATTTGAAATCATATATGCTCAGGGTTCTTTCATTGTGCAGTTTGACGGCGATAACGGCGTAAGCGTGGTGCCTGAATCCGAAGTCGTAATCAAAAGACCCAAGATTTTTTATCACGGTTTTATCGCGGCTGATCTCCGCCGATAGAATATTTCCGAGCCTGAACGGCATTGGCTCTCCAGGCAAACGCAGGCATAATGTAAAGAAAAAAAGCAATATCAATAATTTGCTGGAACTCATAAATACATAACCTTGAATTTTCCATTTAATTACAAATATAGACGGATTCATGGAAAACTCAAGGACAATTGGCAATAGCATGGTTAAAATAGTGCTTATTCATTTGACGAAAGCTTAAATATGGCGTATT
This sequence comes from Victivallaceae bacterium, assembly GCA_041668685.1. Lineage (GTDB taxonomy): Bacteria > Verrucomicrobiota > Lentisphaeria > Victivallales > Victivallaceae > JAHOYW01. Next base: position 1,011 of record JBAYCO010000366.1, read on the forward strand.
TTAACAAGAGAGCACAAACAGCGGGAGACGGCTTTTGAATCCGACTTTTCATAAAAACGTGTTGACGAAAGTCAAAAACACTATTAATAAAGTTACTCAGATACAGACCGGGAAAATGTCCCAGGCGGATTATCTGGTAAAAATGAATATAGCTCCGCTTATGGGCAGGCGCGATGCCGCTTACGACCGGGTGGAAAACCTGCTCGCCGACAAACTTTTTACCTATTCCGACGTTGACCGCAAAAAGATTTACGCGCAGGCGGTGAGGCTCCTGAATACGGTGCTTAAGGATTCTCAGGATATTCTGATTGCCTTGGACAATGAAAAGCGCATTGAACAGGAAAGAAGTTTCATCTGTTTCCTGCAACTGCTCCGGAGTATTGTCGAGGCTGCCGAAAATCTGGTCGATTATGAATTATCGCTTTATAATACTGAAAGCACGGTAAATAAATTTCTGGGGAGTGTCGTCGAGGGCCAGTTGCGGGAAACCGACGATATTATCAGCGACAGCGAAATGACTATCGTCCAAAGCGTTAATGAGCTTTTCGAGATTACCCGCGACCAGTTTAATAAACTGCGCGAATACTCACGGCGCAGCTTTACCCGTTACAATGCCGCTAAATACAAAAAGTCATTTGCCGAATATAAAAAGATGTTTGATGCGGCGGAGAATTGAGATTGCCGTTCCGAATTCGGCCGGAGTTTGGGATGCCTGAAAAATTCCGGCTTGATCGCTTCCGGGTTTTGCCAAAGTCCGATTTTGCTTTCCCTTGCTTTTTTTTCGGCTTCTTGGAGTTCCGTTGCTTCGGGTGAATATTTTTCCAGCCACCAGGCGTGTCCGGATTTTATCATTTCCAGGTTAATGAATTTCCCTTTGTAATATACTTTCCCGATTACCCGGCCGTATTTCCCGCAACCGTGGGGAACGACTTTAACGCGTTTGCGTCCGATCAGCCTGACCAGAAAGGAAGTCGCGGCTTTGCCGCCGGACTGTTTCTTTTCCGGCGCGTCGATACCCCAAAGCCTGACGGTAGTCAATTGATTTTTGCGCCGCAGCAGAATAGTGTCGCCATCGACTATCCATAAAGCCGTGCCGTAAAGATTTTCACCCGCACAGGCGGCAAATAAAGAACCGTATATTATCAGGAGAAAGAAAAACTTCTTCATATCCTCACCTCTTTCATAAAGATAAAGGATGAATTAAAATTTTTCCATATAAAAATATAAAAATATTATAAAAATTTATATTTTTGAGCTTGAATGATGATTATTTTTGGTAATAATATTTAATGCAAACTTAATTGTATACTTTATGATTAGCCTTCGGCGCAGTAATTTGGAGCGTCTTTCAGCATGGTGACGTCATGCGGATGGGCTTCGCGCAGCCCGGCGGACGTAACCCGGATCATTTTGGCTTTTTTCTGGAATTCTTTTACGGTTCTCGCGCCGCAGTATCCGAATGAATACTTCAGGCCGCCGGTAAACTGATGAACGACATCACCGACCGGTCCCCGGAAAGGCACCAGGCCTTCGATGCCCTGCGGTACGAGTTTTTTGTCGCTGTCAACGTCTGCTTGTCCGTAACGTTCGCGGGATGCTTTTCCGTTTTTCATAGCTTCAAGGCTGCCCATGCCGCGGTAAATAACGAAACGTCGGCCGTGATGCAGGGTGATTTCGCCGGTGCTTTCAGTTGTTCCGGCTAAAGCGGAACCCATCATTACGCATGAAGCGCCGACTGCGATTGCCTTGGCGATGTCTCCCGATTGTTTGATTCCGCCGTCGGCTATGACCGGGATATCAAGGGGCGTCGCTTTGCAGACCTCATAAATCGCGGTGACTTGTGGTACGCCGACGCCCGCGACTACCCTGGTGGTGCAGATTGAACCCGGCCCGATACCGACTTTTATACCGTCCGCGCCCGCGTCGGCCAACGATTTAGCCGCAACGGCTGTTGCTATGTTGCCTGCGACGACGTCTACTTTGTCGCCATAGGTTTTCTTGATGAGGGGAACAGTTTCGATTACGCCCTTGCTGTCGCCGTGGGCGGTATCTACGACGAGGACATCGACTCCGGCTTTGACCAGGGCTTCGATGCGTTCTTCATCATAGGGGCCGACCGCGGCCCCGGCGCGCAACTGGTGGCTGGCGTCGCGGTTGTATTGGGGTTCATCGTTGATGATCAGGGATTTTACGTCCTGAAAACTGTACAGGCCGGTGAGTTTGCCTTTGCTGTCAACGGTGGGCAGTTTGCCGACTTTTTCTTTCAGCATCAGTTCGTAGGCGTCCTGAAGGGAAAGGCCGTCGGGAGCGACGACTTTGCATTTATTCATTACCGAGCCGATTTTTACATTGTAGTCGGTCAGGAATTTCAGATCGCGTGCGGTGATTATACCGACTAACGCGCCGTCCGCTTCAACAATCGGGAAACCGGAAAAAGGATAAGCGTATTTGCGTTTTTCCGCCAGCATTTCAGCGAGAGTCTGGTTGGGACTGAAAGTTATCGGGTTTTTGATAATACCGTTCAAATAAGTTTTGACTTTTTTAACTTCTTCCGCCTGGCGTTGGACGGACAGGTTTTTATGGATTATTCCGAGGCCTCCGAGACGCGCCATTTCGATTGCCATTTTGCTTTCGGTTACGGTATCCATGGCGGCGCTGACAAAGGGAATATTCAATTTGACGTTACGAGAAAAAGCGGATGATATATTCGCTTCGTCGGGCAGGAAGTCGGAGTACTGGGTGATCAGTGAAATATCATCAAAAGTAAGTCCTTCAAATTTGAATGTCTCCATAAATTCGGTAAGATATTTGTTCATAGCCCGCTCCTGTCTCTCGTTATGTTAAAAATATTAATCGATTATTATAAGTTAAATATTTGCAAAGTCAAAGCTATTCGCCAATTATTTTTACTAAAATTCTTTTCCGGCGTTTTCCGTCGAATTCTCCGTAAAAAATCTGTTCCCAGGGACCGAAATCAAGTTTGCCGTCAGTAACCGCGACGACGACTTCCCGTCCCATGACTGAACGTTTCAGGTGGGCGTCGCCGTTATCTTCGAAACCGTTATGCTGATATTGGCTGTAGGGTTTTTCCGGGGCGAGTTTTTCCAGCCAGCGGTCAAAATCCGCATGCAGGCCGCTTTCGTCGTCGTTGATGAATACCGACGCGGTAATGTGCATTGCGTTACAGAGGAGCAGTCCTTCCCGGATGCCGGACTCTTTCAGGCACTCGTTGATCTGGGGCGTAATATTCAGATAGGCTCTCCTGGTGGAAGTGTTCATCCATAATTCTTTGCGATAAGATTTCATTTCCAGCTCCTTTTCGTATTATGTTATTTTACCTTATTTTGAGCTTGGGAAGTTTATTTTCCCGAATACCCCATTTCCCGTTTTACATCTATCGCCGCATTGTGCGTTTCCTGGGCGAGTGTCTCTGACCACTCGCGAGTGGTTCAGACCGAAACACGTTCAACGTCTACGGCTCGACAGAGTCTCGCCCTTCACAAATTTCGTATCTCTCAATTTTCTATGGAATGGTTCTGATAAAAAAGTAAAATATTTTTGTGAAATGTTTGCATTTATATTTAATTACCACTATAGTAATTAAATGCCGGAATTAAAGATACAGGATGTTGAATGAGCGAAAAACAGGCGATTTACGATATAATTCTTCGAGGCGGTCCGATTTCCAGAAAAGATATTTCGACCAGATACGGAAAACGCCCGGCGACGGTAACCAGAATAACGAATAAACTGCTGGA
>JBAYCO010000367.1:0-4767 GCA_041668685.1 Victivallaceae bacterium
AGGGGATTAAAGCGTGGGACAAAAAGTAAATCCAATCGGATTAAGAACAGCCCTGACCAAGAATTGGGAATCCCGCTGGTTTGCGGGTAAACAGTCTTTCGGGGATTGGCTCCATGAGGATATCATGATTCGCCGGTATATTAAGGATAATTTCTCAAATGCCGCGATTTCACGTATCCAGATAGAGCGTTTCGCAAGTCGTGTCCGCATAACTATCTTTTCCGCCCGTCCTGGACTGCTTATCGGCAAAAAAGGCGGCGAACTTGATAAACTCAGACAAACTCTTTCTGAAATGGCCAAAGGCAAGGAATTCATTGTCGATATCGCCGAAATCAAACGTGCGGAAGTAAACGCCGTACTGGTAGCGGAAAACATCTGCGCCCAGCTCGAGCGCCGGATCGGTTTCAGAAGAGCCATGAAGCGCGCCATCCAGGTCGCTATGGACATGGGTGTGGACGGAATCAAAATTAATTGTGCCGGTCGCCTCGGCGGAGCGGAACTCGCTCGGGAAGAACAATACAAGGACGGGCGCGTGCCGCTGCATACTTTGAGGGCCAATATCGATTACGGTTTCGCGGAAGCGAACACTACCGCCGGTAAAATTGGCGTAAAAGTATGGATTTGTCATAACGAACCTACGGAGGATCAGAAATATGCCGTTGATGCCAAAAAGGGTAAAGCACAGAAAGGTTCAGCGCGGAAGTAATTCCGGCCTGGCCGCCAAAAACAGCAAAATTGATTTTGGCGACTATGGCTTGCAGGCTGTAACCAGAGGCTATATCACAAATAACCAGATCGAAGCCGCCCGTGTGGCCATCAATCGTCATCTGAAAAGACGCGGCAAAGTCTGGATTCGTATGTTTCCCTTTAAACCTGTTACCAAGAAACCTCTGGAAGTACGTATGGGTAAGGGAAAAGGTAACGTGGAAGGCTGGGTCGCTCCGGTCAAGCCGGGTCGTGTGCTTTTTGAAATCAGCGGCTGTAATGACGCGGTTGCCCGTGAAGCCTTGTCGCTCGCGGCCAACAAGCTCAGTATCCGCTGCAAATTCCTGGCACGTTAACCGGTAACTCTGTAAAAAGGTAATTATTCATGAAAATGAAAGATATCAGAGAATTGACGGACGCGGAACTGAACAGCAAGTTGAGTGAGCTCCATAAGGAAAAGCTCAACCTGAAAGTTCAATCCCGGACCGGTCAACTGGAAAAAACATCGATGGCGAAATCTGTTCGTCGCGATATTGCAAGAGTTAAAACCGAACAGAATATCCGTCTGGCGAAAGCCGAAGGTTAAAACAGGTGGAACTAATGAGTACTGTTGAAACTAAACAACGCGGCAACCGCAAGGAGCGTACCGGCATCGTGGTCAGTGATGCCCAGGAAAAGACTATCGTCATCGAAGTCACCCGCCGGACAACGCATCCGCTTTATAAAAAGGTTGTCAAAGTAAAGAAAAAATATACTGCTCATGATGAACAGAACCAGGCGAAAGTCGGCGATACCGTCCGGGTTGTTGAAACCCGGCCCTTGAGTAAAGTCAAAAGATGGCGCCTGCTGGAAATCATCAGTCACGCAGAATAATCAGCCGGGGAGAAATTGAAAAATGGTACAAATGCAGACAAAACTGGAGGTCGCCGATAATTCCGGCGCCAAGTCAATCGTCGCGATTACCGTCCTCGGTCAAAGAAGGCGCGTAGCGAAAGTTGGAGATATTGTTACCGCCGCCGTCCAGGAAGCTATTCCCAACGGCGCCGTTAAAAAAGGCCAGGTGGTAAAAGCGGTTATTGTCAGGACTGCCTACAGAATTCGCCGGCCCGACGGTTCTTCTCTCAAGTTTGACCGCAATTCAGCGGTTATCATTGACGATAACAAGAACCCCGTCGGCACCCGTATTTTCGGACCTGTCGCCCGTGAACTCCGGGAAAAAGACTTTATGAAAATCATTTCCTTAGCGCCGGAGGTACTGTAATGAAAAAATATCACGTCAAAAAAGGCGACAAAGTTGTTGTCAACTCCGGGAAATGGAAAGGCGAGGAAGCTACAATAAAAGCTGTTCTCACCGCTAAGGACCGGGTTGTTCTGGAATTAGCCAACGTCAACGCCAAAAAACGCGAAAGCTTCGGCAAAAAAACTGTCAAGAAGTCTTCTGCTAATCCCAATGGCGGGTTAATTGAACGTTCAGTGTCCGTACATGTTTCGAATGTGAATCCGGTAAAGGATGAACAGACAGCCAAGGACCTGACTTAAGACGGAGTTATATACTATGCCTGATATGCAGAAAAAATATAAAGAAGAAGTAAGGCCGGCTTTGCAAGCCAAACTCGGGCTGGCAAATGTTATGCAGATCCCCGGCTTGAAAAAGATCGTCGTGAGTACGGGGATCGCTTCCAGCGCCGACCGTGACGCGTTCACCGAGGCCCAGAAGCAGATCGGCCTGATCACAGGCCAGCGGCCGGTTATCACCAAAGCCCGCAAGAACGTCGCTAATTTCAAACTCCGCGTCGGTATGCAGAACGGAGTTATGGTGACTTTGCGCGGCAAAAGAATGTTCGAATTCCTCGATCGCCTCGTTCACAACGCGTTTCCGCGGGTGAGGGACTTTCGCGGTATTTCCCCGAAAGGTTTTGACGGCGCCGGCAATTACAACGTCGGTATCCAGGATATTTCGGTCTTTACCGAAATCGATCCGGACAAACTGAAGTATCCGCTGGGTATGAACCTTACTTTCGTTACTTCCGCCGCTTCCGACGAAGCTGGAAGGGAATTGTTGAAATTAATGGAAATGCCGTTCGCTGAATAATAAGGAGCTGAATTATGGCTAAAACCAGTTTAAGAGTAAAATGTGAGCGCGGAAATAAATTCAAGGTCCGCGATTACAATCGTTGTCGCGCATGCGGCAGGCCGCGGGCTTACATCCGCAAATTTCAGCTCTGCCGTATTTGTTTCAGAGAATTGGCCGCCAATGGGAAGATCCCTGGCGTAACTAAAGCAAGCTGGTAAGGAGGAGCAATGAGTTTACAAGATCCTATTTCCGATATGTTGACCCGCATCCGCAACGCCGGCGCCGCGGCTATAAATGAAGTGGCAATGCCCTCTTCAAAAATGAAAGCCGCGATTGCTGAAGTGCTTAAAGGCGAAGGTTACATTCTCGACTACTCCGTTGCTGAAGACGGGGTTAAGAAAACATTGATCATCAAACTGAAATACTACCGGAACAAGCCGGTTATTGAAGGGCTCAAACGCGTCAGCAAGCCTTCATGCCGGGTTTATTGCGGAAGCAGTGACATTCCGAAAGTCCGCAACGGACTCGGTACGGTTATTCTTTCGACTCCCCAGGGGATAATAAGCAACCGTACCGCGGCCGCAAACAATGTCGGCGGTGAAATCCTCTGTTTCGTGTGGTAATTTCAAAGTGTAAGGATGAATTATTATGTCTCGTATAGGTAAAAAACCAGTTGTTATTCCAAGCGGCGTAAAAGTTGCGGTCGGCGATAACAATATTTCGGTTGAAGGCAAGGCGAAGCTTTCTATCGCCATTCCGCCGAAAGTTGCGGTCGACGTACAGGATTCCCAGGTAATTGTCAATCGTCTTGACGATACTCGCGAGTCCGGCGCCATGCAGGGCCTGGCCCGCAGCCTTATCAACAACATGGTTATCGGCGTTACCGAAGGCTTCAAGAAAGAGCTGCAGGTTATCGGCGTCGGTTACCGTGCCCAGGTCAATGGTAAAGCGCTCAACCTGAGCCTCGGATATTCCCATCCGATCGATTACTCGATACCGGAAGGCGTTCAAGTCGTGGTTGAAGGTAATAAAATTACCATTTCAGGCGCCGATAAGCAGCAGGTCGGCGAAACGGCAGCCACCATCCGCCGTTTCAGGAAACCCGAACCCTACAAGGGTAAAGGCATCCGCTACGTCGATGAGCATATCATTATGAAAGAAGGTAAAACCGTTGGTTAATGGAGTAACTGTTTATGTCTATTTATAAAACCAAACAACAAAAACGTTTGCGCCGGCACCTGCGGATTCGCGGAAAAATTTCCGGGACTGCCGCTTGCCCACGGTTTTGCGTCAGCATTACGGCAAACAATATATATTGTCAGTTTATCGACGATGAGCAGGGTGTAACTCTGGCGGCGACTTCCACACTGGACAAGTCGTTCAAGGAACAGAACGTCCGCGCTAACGTTGAAGGTGCCGCTCTGCTCGGAAAACTCGCAGCGGAAAAGGCAAAGGCTGTTAAAATCTCTGAAGTAGTCTTCGACCGTTCCGGTTTCGCGTATCATGGACGCGTTAAGGCGATCGCTGAAGCCGCCAGAGAAAACGGACTCAAGTTTTAGGAGCAGATTATGGCTAAGAAAAATAAAATAAGAGAAGAAGCCGTCGCTGCCAGCGAATTTGACGAAAACGTTATCAGCATCAATCGCTGTTCGAAAGTAGTTAAAGGCGGCAGAAACTTCAGTTTCGGCGCGTTGGTTGTGGTCGGCGACCGCAACGGCCGGGTCGGTTACGGTTACGGTAAGGCAAACGAAGTTGCCGACGCTATCCGCAAAGGCAGCGAAATCGCGAAGAAGGCGCTGATCAAAGTTCCGATGCATGGCGATACGCTTCCCCATATAATTGAAAGCAGATTCAGCGGCGCTAAAATCCTCCTGAAACCGGCATCGTCCGGTACCGGTTTGATCGCCGGCGGCGCGGTCCGCGCTATTCTGGAGCTCGCCGGAGTGAAAGATATTCTCGCGAAGTCTCTTGGCGCTAATAATTCTTTG
>JBAYCO010000368.1:0-4733 GCA_041668685.1 Victivallaceae bacterium
GAATCCGGAAAGCACCGTTTACGAATATGCCGAAGCTCTGCATACCCCTGCAGTCACCATCAGCGCGTTCATCGATTTTGCTTCCGAATATGGAAAACTGCGGGAGACCTGCGTGAATATCGGGAGAATCGCGGAACGGCATGGGACCGTATTTTCCTACCATAACCACTGGCTGGAATTCACCAAAGTTGACGGAATTCCGGCAATGGAGCGAATTTTGGAAAACACCTCTCCGGAAAATGTGTTTCTGGAACCAGATGTCTGCTGGCTGACCCGCGCCGGAGTTAATCCGTCTGATTACTTGCGGAAATACGCCAGGAGAATTCGCCAGATTCATATGAAGGACATTCGGGCACCAGAGGAACCGGAAACCACTACCGAGCTCGGAAAGGGAGTAATTGATTTAAAAAGCGCATATAAAACTGCATTAGAAACCTCCTGCGAATGGCTGATCTACGAACAGGATTATGCCAAAAATCCGTTCGAAAGTGCTGTTATAAGTATTGAATACCTTAAAAAGATGCAGAGAAACACATAAATCTGCAAAATGTCGTCAAGAATTTTTATGTTCAATTTTTATAAAACAATGGAGTTGCCCCCTGAACAGACGAAAGCAACGAAATGCGATTCGGTACTTCAGGTTAAAGGAGATGATCTTATGTTTGAATACGGTTTTGCACAGGAAGATATTACTCCGAACTACGGTATACCGCTCTGTGGCTATTTCAACCCGCGGCCTAACCGAGGAGCCTTGGACCGCTTGGCGGTCAAGGCCGTTACCTTCCGGTGCGGAGGTGAATGTTCCGCCATTGTTTCTTATGACCTGTGCTCGCTGGACAAGCAATTGGTCAACCGGATGGTCAAGACGCTTGACGAATCTGGAATCGCTTTCTCCGGCAAAATTCTTTTTTCCGCCACTCATACCCATACCGGTCCCTATACATCAAGCACTTCTGACTTGACGAACGAAAATTATATTGATGAATTAACAGCTAGAACAGTTTTTGCGGTACGGCGGGCAACGGCAAGCCTGGCCCCGGCAGAACTGCTCGCCACGCGGACCGAATGTCCCGGCCTGGCGTTCAACCGCCGCTTCATAATGAAAAACGGGACGATCCTCACCAATCCCGGAAAACTCAACAAGGATATTGTAAAACCTGAGGGAACGACAGACCCGGAAATTCCGCTGCTGGCAATCCGCCAACACGGAAAACTGCGGCTGTTTATCGCCAATATCGTCAACCACACCGATACGGTTGGCGGCGATATGGTTTCCGCCGACTGGCCGGGGCGCATGGAGGCGAAAATCCAACAGGAACTCGGTTGCGATATCCCGGTGATGACGCTGATTGGCGCCCAGGGCAATATCAACCATTTCAACGTAAATACCGCGGCGGACCAGACCAGTTATGCCGAAGCGGTACGGATCGGCAATACTTATGCGGCGGCGGTTCTTTCTGCCCTTTACCAGTTGAACTCGGTAAAAGTCGACCGGATGAAAGTTGATGTGTGTGGACTGGAAGCGCCGTATATGACGGTTTCCGACGCCGAATACGAAAATGCCAAAAGCATTGCGGAAAAATACAAAGACGCGCAAATGGAGGACGGGCGGGATTTCACCAGTGAAGATATCGCCAAGGGGCATCCGTTCGTCAAAAAATTCTTTGCCGAACGTCTCATGGACTGTCGGGATAAAAAGATTTCAGAAAGGCGGGTGGAAAAAATACTGGCGATCAAATTCGGCGATGAAATCGGCATCGTTTCGCTTCCCTGCGAACCGTTTGTCGAGATCGGACTGGCAATCAAACAGGCATCGCACTTTCCGCTTACTCTGATAGCCGCGCTCGGAATGGGGAAAGCCGGTTACGTCGGCTTGCCGGGCAATTACGGTAACGGCGGCTATGAAACGAGCCCGTCAGCAACTTTAGCAAGCCGTGATTTCGGAACTGAATTGATCCGGCTTGGCACAGAACTGCTTAATCGTTGTTGATGGGGCAGTTTTACAAAATACTGACATTATTACATTGTAAAATATTAATTTTACGGTCGTATTCGATATAGTTCCAGGAAATTGCATAAAATAATCAGTTTTTGGGATGCGGCGCGGGTATACTCGTCATGGATAAACGCGGGAAATTTTCACGGACTTATCGCAATCGTTATCGCTGTTTGAAAGATATTATCATCGAGTGACCAAAACCACAATAAAGTGATAGAAACATAAACAATAAGTAATCTAGAAAATCCAGAATATTTTAAGGGAATAAACATGAATGATTTACTAATTTCCGGCGGGCGTATAGTTGATGCTGCCAGCTCTTTTGATTCAATTGGCGAATTACTGATTTCAAATAAAAAAATAACTGGATGTTCGACTAATATCACCAAGCCAGCTTCTGCGCAGGTAATTGATGTAACCGGTAAACTGGTAATTCCAGGGCTTGTTGATTCGCATATCCATGTTTCAGGAGGAGATATCGGATACTTCATGCTTGCCCGCGCCGGAGTTACAACGGCGCTTGATATGTGTGGATTTTCTGAAGAAATCATTCCCTACCTGAACTCCAGCGCAACCGGATTGACTCTTGGTTTTCTTTTTCCCTTGTTGCCTGGGCGCACCGTATCCGGAGTCAATCCGGATAAAAATGAACTGCGTAAAGTTATTGAAAAAGCCTTGAAAGATAAAGCCTTCGGAATAAAAATAATTGGCGGACATTATCCGCTTACGCCGGAATCCCAACGCAGAGCTCTGGAAATTTGTAACGAGTTCAATTGCCATTGCGCCGTTCACGCCGGTTCCACAGAAAAAGACAGCAATATTGAAGGGCTTGAGGAATTAGCCGAATTTGCAGGTAATTTACCTGTTCATATTGCTCATGTAAACTCTTATTGCCGGGGACAGGTCACCGGTAATCCTGTTGAGGAATCCGGACGGGCTTTAAACGTGGTAAAAGCCATGCCAAACGCTTTTAGCGAATCTTATCTCGATATCATAAATGGATGTTCCGGCAGGATAGAATCCGGAGTTCCACTTAGCAATGTAACAAAAAATTGTTTGAAAGCTGGTGGGTACCCGATATCAGCGGACGGGTTAGAAAGCGCAATTAAATCCGGCTGGGCGCAGGTCAATGGAATCCGTGGTAAGGAAAGCATTTTATTGTCGCCAACAGAGGGCTATGATTATTTTAAAGCAAAGGATACAAATGTAACGCTGAGTTTTGCGGTTAACTCGCCGGGAGCCGCCATCGGCATCGCCACGGCTAAAAGTGATGGCAGATTCATTGTCAAGGCAATAAGTACGGATGGCGGCAGAATTCCGCGCAATACAACTCTGGCAAAGGCTTTGCCATTAGTGCGTTTCGGGGCGTTTTCTCTGCTTGAGTTTGTTGAAAAGGCTTGTCTAGCCCCTGCAAAAATGCTGAAACTCGAAAATAAAGGTTGTTTATCTGTCGGAGCTGACGCGGATATCATCATTGTCGATTCAGATACCGCCCAGGTGGAATATGTAATTTCCGGTGGCCATATTGTTTACCATGCGGATAAGTTTTTTGAAGTACCGGGAACTTTAATAAGCTGAATAAATTTAATGTGAGCCGAAATGTGTTAGCCATTTGTGGCTCTTTGCCGGGTTTGCTCTTTTGACCAGAAATGACAAAAAAAATACACATAGCGTGATTTTAACCAACAGGAGTGAAATTATTTTATGAAACGGGCAGCGATAGGTATAGTTGGAGGATTTTGTCCATTGGCGGTTGCGGACATTTATCTTAAGGCAATGAAACAAGTCAAAGCCGTACGCGGAGACTATGATTACCCGGATATTATAATCAGTGCGGCATTGGAACAAAAAGTCAGAGGCGATTGGTTCGATGACAGTTTCGAACGCCGTTATGACATGTCACACCGGAGTTTATACATTTATCAGGTGGCGAGGGAATTGAAAAGTCGGGGAGTAGACAAGATTCTTGTTCCTGATTTCCTAAGCTGCAATTTCATAAAAACAATCAGTAATAATTTGGAAATACCTTTTATCGATATCGTTGAGGTTATTGCTTGTGAAGTAAAAAACAAGTGGCCTCGAACATCCCGGGTCGGATTGCTTGCCGCCACCCTTGCGATTGAAAGCAAAGTCTTCAATACAAAGTTCGCGGCCAAGGGACTTGAAATCATTTATCCGGATAAGGATGTCCAGGAAAATATGATAATGAAAGCGGTATATGGTCCAGCAGGGCTCAAAAGGGGAATTATTGATAAGCGTCCGGGTAAATTGATTCACCGGGCATGCGAACATCTGTTGACAAAAGGTGCTGAAATTATAGTATCCGGAATTACGGAGCTGCCCCTGATAGATAAAGCGTATTATCCCGAAAACAGATATCTTGATTGCAACGACGTTATCGCCGGCGAGCTTATAAATAATAAGTATATTATAAAATCCAATCTTGAAAAACGCCGGATAATAGGTATTCTCGGAGGGGTGGGACCAGCGGCTACGGTTGATATATTTGATAAAATCGTAAAAAACACTCCGGCGGTCAAAGATCAAGATCACCTGAAGATAATTATTGAAAATAATCCGCAAATACCTGACCGGACAGCGGCGCTTTACGATAAAGGTGAAGATCCCGGCATTGCGATACTGGCTGGCGCTGAAAAATTACAGGATGCCGGAGCTGATTTTGTAATTGTACCATGCAATACGGCGCATGTATTTCTGGAAAAAATTCAGAAAC
>JBAYCO010000369.1:0-4726 GCA_041668685.1 Victivallaceae bacterium
CCCTAGCCGTGCGGGACTAAAGGTTGGATGGCGAAAGATTTTGCAGAACAATTTATGGAAATGGTAAAACCGAAAAACTATGACCCCGCCCAGAGGACGGGGTTTTAAAGGACTCAATAAATGGAGATCGTATGTCAAATAAACGAAGATATTTGATGAGTTTTCTTATAGTATTGCCATATTTACTGTTCAGCCCGGTTACAGCTTCGGAAGCCGGAAGAATTCTTATCCCATTTGAAAACAAGCATGTTAAGATTCTGTTGGATAAGAATAAAAATTTTGTTGTTTCAGGATTTTATTATATGAGCAGTCCGGACCGGAATATGATCATGGCTATTTGGGAATGTTGCCGTGTTAATAATAAAATGTGGTATAATGAACGTAAAATAAAAAATATTTCAGGCCCCAATTTTTCTACCCAAAATAAAACAAAAAAAATGCTAATATCATTTAGTTCTGATTTTTTTTCCGGGATAAAAGAGATCCGCTTATTCAATGATAAACCATGTGCCAATATCAAATATAAATTTAAATTTCATAAAAAGGCAAATTACAAAATTGTCCTTTTATTTGATTTCAGCAATTTCATTGATCAAATTGCGATACCTCTTGACAAATATGGTAAAACGGAACTGGTTTCATCACCGTTCAGCGCTTTCGATACGAAATATTATAAAGCTGCCGGATATTACTGGTTATTAGGTTATACCGGGAAATGCTATACTTTTTATAATGGCGTTGATCGAACAGGATTTACCGTTACCCTGAACAGTAATTACGACAGTGTTCAGGTATTTCGGGAAAATGGGAAAAATCAGTTCAGAATATCATCCGCACTTAAAGAAAAAGATTTACCTCTTGAGCATGTTATCGAGGTAACCATCGAACCCTTTAATAAAATTGCTAAACAGACAAAAAATGTAAAAGGGGAAAATTAGATATGGGCTCATGAAAAACAGTAATAAATCGGTACAGGAAAACTGAAAAATAACGTTGGAAATCAAATTTATAAGGTTGGTACTATGAAGAAAAATAAACTATTTGGGCACATAATTATTGCTGTTTTGTGCCTGTTGGAACTTAGTATTATGGCCGACAGCGCTAGACCCCATAAACGCTCTTGGATTTTGAATGAAAAAGTTCGCTGTATTAATATAGCCAACTATTCGCAAGGTTCTATGAGCCAATACATTATCAACAAGGTTATAGAATCGGGCTTTAATTCGGTATGTATTACCAGCAAAACCCTGAATAATTGGGAAAAGCCTTTTAAAGAAGCCGGTATTCATGTATTTATTAAAAATGCTTATATGGGGCTCAATTATTTCTGTGAAGAGGACAGGAAAAGATATAAACTCCCGTATCAGCGAGTGGTAGACAAAACAGGGAAAACAGCTGTAAGAACTCCTTGCCCTCTGGACAAATATTACTGGGATCTGGTTATTGAGAAACCACTATTGGAACTTATTGCCAAAAACAAAAATTATTCCGGCTGTCACTTGGACTTTGAACTTTATTTAAATGATTTACCGACAGTTCACGAATATGGTTTGGATAACGGCGAAAATTGTTGTTACTGCGATAAATGTTTTAATGGTTTTCTGCGACTGAAAAATTATAAATTACAGAAAACAATACCTGCAAATATGAGATTCAAATGGCTGAAAAGCCGGAATTTAACCACTGAATATCAGAACTATCTTGAAAGTGAGATCATTAAAATTTCATCTTCGACAAGAAAAAAGGTTCATGAAATTAATCCTGATTTCGTTTTTCTTTTCTGCCCATGGTTTGAAAACAGCTGGTACCTTACAGGACTGGCTAAAGGCTTCGGGACAAGTAAAATTCCAAGTTTGGTTGTTACCGAACAGACATATTTTTCAGGTTATAACATGCGGGCCGGAATACATCGTCAGAAGCTTAAAAATTCCGGTGTGCCGGCACTGTTTCTGGGAGGCCTGTCACTTGAACCGGTGGCATTAAAACCTGAACGGTTCGGTATCGAAATGTATAATCTGTGCAACCGTTTAGATGGATATTATATCTGGAGTTTTTACCATCTTGTTTCCAAGAGGAAAAAATATGACCATTATTGTCTTCCCAAAGGGTATACTGCGGATGACTACCTGAAGATTTTTAAGCGGGCCAATGAAGAAATCAAGAAAAATCCGGATGCCGGGAATAAAAAAAATTCGTTGCAAGAAAATATTTTCCCGAAAAATATTGTTATACCTGAAATAAATATTAAAAACAGATATTTCAACGTACATAATTCTAAAGACAAGACAGGTTTTCCGACAATTAATATAGAGACCGGGTCGTATAAAATCGTTTTCAATATCTGCGGCGGAATTATTTCATATTGGCGTATTGGTCCAAAGGAACGAATACTTGTAGAAAATACTGTCGATAATATTTTTTCAAACGCTTACATTTCAGGAAATCACGTGTTAATGGACTCTTTTTATATTCCTCTTCAAGAACGCTGGTCGGGAGAAGAAATATTGCCTTTCACCTTATTGCGGAAACCTTATATAAGAGCTGGAAAATTGATCCTGGAATTGGGCAAGGATATAAAAATAAAATCTATGCAGGGTCTTTTTTTGAAAAAGACGTTGGCATTTGCTTGTAATACTCCTGAAATTACGGTTAATGTTGAATTCCTGAATAAATCAAAAAACAATATAGATGTTGCTTATTGTGCCCATAATAATTTTAACGGCAAATCTTCACAAGGCAAAAGCCCAAGTATAAAATTAAATCTGGTTAAGACCAGCGACAACAGGAATAAACATCAACTTTTTAAATATCATAATGCTGTCGAATGCCCAGAAACTTCTTCTTTTGAGGGAAAATATATTGCCGGTATTTTTCAACGAGGTCCCGTGTTAGAATATTTCCCCTTTGAAAAAGACAGTATTCAAATTGACCCCGACTGGAACTCTATTCAGTATATTTTCAGCTGGAAAGCGGCTACTGAGTCTTTTGAACTTTTTTACAAGAAATTTAGCTTGCCTCCTCTGGCAAAAAAACAGATCAGGTTTTCAGTAACTTATTTACCAGATTGATAATCTGCAATTATGGCTTTCGAAAAGTAAAAAGACAGGTTCAGCATTTTCGTAATATCCGAGATATCAGATGTAAACCACGGCTGTTTCCCAAGCGTTTGCTTGTAAATTTGCTATTTTTCCTTTTTTCCCGCCCTTGTTTTTCCCCGACAACTGCTATATTAATATTTACCTGTTTTTATATAAAGTTTGTTGCAAAAGGAAAATATGCGTTGCCCCAAGTGCAGTTGTGAGGATGATAAAGTTATCGATTCCCGGTCCGTACAGGAAGGCGCAGGCGTGCGCAGGCGGCGGGAATGCCTGAATTGCCAACATCGTTTTACCACGTATGAAGGGATTATCCAAGCTGAACTGAAAATTATCAAGAAGGATAATATTCGTGAGGATTTCGACCGGGATAAACTTCGCCGCGGCATAGAGAATGCCTGTTACAAACGCCCGATCGACCCGGAAGTCATCGAGCAGATGCTTGAAGATATCTACAGTTCCATCCAGGAAAAATATGATAAGGAAATTCCCAGCTCCGAAATCGGCAATTATGTCATGAAGGCATTGAAGGAAGTCGACCATGTAGCCTATGTGCGTTTCGCCTCGGTATACCGCAAATTCAAGGATGTGGAAGAATTTATAGAAGAAATAAAGGCTTTGAAATAGATTTTATGGTGAAACTGTCAGATGATTCCATTATGCTCATAAGCCCGTCCGGCGAAACCGGGGTCTTTGATCCCGAACGCCTGCAAAGCAGGATTATTCAAAGTTTTCTTGCCGCGGGCGTCAGCGAAAGTTACCTTGCCGATGATATCAGCCTGGCGGTAGAGTTCTCGTTGCGGAAAAGCCGGCGCAAAGAGAAAATTTTCACTTTGTCGGAAATCAACAACAGTGTCGTCCAGATTCTCAAAGACACCGGATTCCCGGAAACCGCCGCCATTTATATGCGGCATAATGCCTGTTCACGGGTAACGGTTGACCCTGATTTCAACACTGTCAGGAAGCTTTTGCGGAAAAACATGGCGGTATCCCCGGAACTGCTTGACGAGCTTTGCGGCAAAGTTGTTTCCGCGGCACAGCATCTCAATATAAAAAGCGCGGCTCCTGAACTTTTTATCGAGCTTGCCAAACATTACGAAATAGAAGAATTCGCCGCCGAAGATATCGAGCCGGTAAGCCTGGATTCCTGGGAACAGGATAACCACTGGCTGGTTTCCGTTAAAACAATCGAACAGGAACTGCCGGTATCGGCCCGTGCCTTGATAGATGCCGGAGCACTCCGTTTAATCGGCGTAAGCAGAATGTTTCCCGCAATCCGGATATTTTTTATGATAAACGCGTTCTGCCGTTTTCACGGCCTGAGCGGGCCTGTTACCGAAATGGTTCTGATCCCATATCTGTTTGCCGCCGGAAAAGCGATAGACAGTTGCATTACAACTGCCGGGAGTTTAGCGGAAAACCGGGACGAACTGCCGATATTCCTGACCATACCGGACATGTCGAGTTTCGCGGCGCAGATGCTTGACGCCTCGTGGCCCGAAGTGGAAAAGAACTGCCGGGAAATGGTTACCCCGCTGTGCAATTCGCTTTCGCGCCCCTTGTTCAAACTAAAACTGACCTGAGCAGAGTAAAAAACCGGGCTCAAAGAACCCGGCATTGAAAAAACTCCC
>JBAYCO010000370.1:0-4697 GCA_041668685.1 Victivallaceae bacterium
TCATTTTTAAAAAGCCTCTCTTTTCGAGAGCGGTACTATCCAAGCGCAACAAGTTGCGCAAAATTTCGAGCCGTCAAGAGGCTCGACCAACGCTTTCGGCCGTTGGATCACCGAGGCGTTGCATCCGCCTTTTTTTATAAAACTTTTGACACTACCAAATGAATACGGATTTTATACAACTTTTGAGATTATAATACTGAATAGCCGGAAAGTCAATCATGCTGAATATAGCTATGGAATGTATTGAACAAAGCAAATTCAAATTCATCCTTTAAGCCGGGGATTAGTCCCCGCTCAACATAAAGTTCACGAAACTCAAGCAGCAGATTCAATATTTCCGATACTTTTTTCGTCGCCGTCGCGGGCGGAGTATAAACCGCCGCATTCACTTCCCCTTTCAAAACCCGGTAAAATTCACGGCATAAACTGTTGATATAAATCAGTTCCACCGGCGCGTCAACTATTATTTCCGGCTGTTCGTTACGGGCAACTTTGTAGCAGAAAGTCGATACGACGGAATTAAAATAAGGCTTGCCATAAGGGCCGAAAGTATTGGGCATTACCATCGCCGTAAACTTACCGCCGCTTTCATCCGCCCACTCCCTGAAAAGCTTCTGTCCGTCCCGTTTGGAAGCATAATATTCCCCTTCACGGTTTTCGTGAGTGGTTGAAGCAAAAATCACATGCGCCCGGCTGCCGCTTTTTTTCAAGGCGGCTATCAGTTTTTTATCCAATCCGGTGTTAGTCTCGTAAAGCAGTTTCCCGTCCGGACAGCGGCTCATGGCGGCAAGGTGAATAATTACGTCGCACCTGAATACAAAATTTTCCAATCCGGCGGAATCGGCAAAATAATCCCGTATAAACGGAACTGTTTCCACGTCATCCTGTATCCTGAAAAACTCAGCCAGGTGCGAACCGATAAATCCCGTCTGTCCTGTAATACCTACCTTCAACATTTAAAAGATCCCTGTGATTTAAACTTATAATATATTGAAAAAAGGTACTTGCCATATATATTGAAAACAAGTTGGAATGATTCATAATTCAGGATAAAAAAATTTAATATGCTTACAAGCAACAATATCAATATTATAAGCAGAGCGCCGCTGACTTCCCCCAAGGCGATTAAGTCGGAACTGCCGCTCTCGCTCGACGCCGTCGCCAAAGTCATTGCCGCCCGACAGGAAATCTGTGACATCCTGCTCGGCAAAAGCAAAAAAATCATGATGATCGTCGGCCCCTGTTCAATCCATAACCGGGATTCGGCGCTTGAATACGCGCGCAAGCTCAACGCTTTACGGGAAAAAGTAAGCGACCGTATATTCATAATAATGCGGGCTTATTTTGAAAAACCGCGCACCACAATCGGCTGGAAAGGCATGATCTATGACCCCGATATAAACGGCTCCTACAATATTGAAAAAGGCATTTTCGCCGCCCGCAAACTCCTCCTCCAGATCGTTGATCTGGGGCTCCCGGTCGGAACCGAAATGCTCGACTTGATCATTCCCCAGTATGTTGCCGACGCCGTCAGTTGGGCGGCAATCGGAGCCAGGACTACCGAATCTCAAACCCACCGCCAGCTGGCCAGCGGCCTGTCAATGCCGGTCGGTTTCAAAAACGCCACCGACGGCAATCTGCAAGTAGCGGTGGACGCTATCAGTACGGCCAACAGCCAACACAGTTTCATCGGAGTTACCGAGGAAGGCCGGATCGGAGTATTCCGCACCGCCGGCAATTCATTCGGCCATGTCGTCCTGCGCGGCGGCAGCCAGCCGAACTATTCCGCCGAACATATCGCTTTTCTCAAGGTTATACTTGACAGGGCAAAAATAAAATGCGGCATCATTGTCGATTGCAGTCATGCGAATTCAGGCAAGCAGTATGAAGAACAGAAAGTAGTCCTGAAGGACGTCATTCAGCAAATCTGCGACGGTGAAGACCGGATTGCCGGACTGATGCTGGAAAGCAATTTGAAACCGGGCAGCCGGAAAATTATTATCGGTGAAACTCCGGACCCTGAAATTTCGATCACTGATTCCTGTATCGGCTGGGAAGAAACGGAAGAATTAATTTTGTCAGCATATAACGATCTTAATAAATAAAAACGGTAAAATAGCGAGCGCAGTTTCAGTGGGAATTCACGGGTTCGAAGCCGAAGTTCCACAGAACAGGCTCAACTGCAAAAGCTCCGCCGGAAAAGCAATGGAGAAAAATCATGTCGAAAAAATACCTGGCGTTCGACCTGGGAGCCTCAAGCGGACGCGCCATTATCGGAACTATTGAGCAGGAAAAACTATCCCTGGAGGAAGTCCATCGTTTCAACAACGGACCGATTGAAGAAAACGGCTCTTTGTTCTGGGACTTTGAAGCGCAATGCGCGGAAATACGCAAAGGCCTGAAAAAAGCGCTCGCCATCGCTCCTGACATATCCAGCATCGCTATTGACACCTGGGGCGTGGATTATGTCCTGTTCAACCGCAAAAGCGGCAAAATGGTCCGCAAACCTTATCATTACCGGGATTCCCGGACCGACAGTATTCCGGCAAAGGTTTACCGGATAATTCCGCAGGAAAAACTTTACGAGCGCACCGGTATTGAATTTATGCAGCTCAATACCCTGTATCAGCTGGTCGCCCACAAAGAAGCTCACCCTGAAGATTTTACCGACAGTGTCATGCTGCTGATGCCGGACGCCCTGACTTATATGCTGAACGGCGCGATCACCTGCGAATACTGCGAAGCTTCAACCACCAATCTGCTCGATCCGGTAAAACGCGACTGGGATTTCGAACTCATTGACATGCTCGGACTGCCGCGTTCGATCTTCCCTGGAATAGCCTTCCCAGGACAAGTATCCGCTCCGCTCAAAGCGGAACTGCAAAAAGAATTCAATTGCGGCCCGATCCCGGTTGCCAAAGTCGGTTCGCACGATACTGCTTCCGCCGTAGGCGCCGTCCCTGCCCCGGCCGGTCGCGACTGGACCTATATAAGCTGCGGCACCTGGGCGCTTTTCGGAGCGGAAATCGATAAACCGATACGCACCGATGAAGCCCGCCTCGGCCCCTTTACCAACGAAGGCGGACTGGATAAAAAAATCCTGTTCCTTTCCAATATCATGGGCACCTGGCTTTTTCAGGAAACGCGCCGGGTATGGAACGAAGCCGGACGCAATATCTCATTCGGCGAAATGTCTGAAATGGCCGCCGAGGGAAAAGTTTTCAGTTCCCTGGTCAATCCCAATGATAATTTATTCCTGACGCCTGGGGACATGCCCGCAAAAATCCGCGAATTCTGCATTAAAACCGGACAGAAAATTCCGGAAACCGATGCCGACATACTGCGCTGCATTTATGAATCGCTGGCGGTTTACTTCCGCACCAAGCTGGAAAAACTGGAAAAGATCCTCGGCGTAAGTTATGAATCGCTGAACATTGTCGGCGGCGGTATCAAGGACAAGCAATTAATGCAATGCACCGCTGATTGTCTCGGATTCCCGGTTGAAGCCGGCCCGGTTGAGGCAACCGCTATCGGCAATATCCTGGTTCAGGCGATCGCCGACGGTGATTTGCCGGATTTGTCGGCGGCGCGCGAAATAGTAAAAAGTTCATTTGACGTGGAAACCTATAAAGCAAACCCGGCAGACAAAGCCGAATGGGATAAGGCCGTAAAGAAATTCATGGAATTGTGTTAATAATTTCCCAAAGCCCCCGCAGGGCGGCGGCAGAAAAAAAAGATGAAACGACATTTATTACTGTTTACATGTGCAACCGTCCTTCTGCTCAATTCCTGCGGACGGGGGCCAGGGCAAAACCCGGATAAAACCCTGTATTTGAATTGCGGACGGATCAAAACCCTCGATCCCGCTTTGGCGGCGGATTTGTCCAGCCGCAATATGGTCGCGGCTTTTTATGACACCCTGTTGCAGTATGACTACACCGTGCGTCCGTATAAGCTCATCCCGTCCATGTTGAAAAATATGCCGGAACTCGATAAAAGCCGAACAGTCTACACTTTCACCCTGCGCAACGATTTGTATTTTTCCGGCGACACCTGTTTTGGAAACGCCCCCAAGGCAAAACGCCGGGTCTCCAGCCGGGATGTGATCTACTCATTTCTGCGGATAGCCGACGGTCGTCTGCACAGCCCGGTATTCTGGATGTTCCGGGGCAAAATAAAAGGCATAGACGAATTCAGAAACGCCACGGTAAAACTGCCGCCCGGTGATAATTCCCTTTACGACAAAGGAATTCCCGGACTGGAAATTATCGATGAACTCACTTTCAAAATCCGTCTGCTCAAACCCGACCCGCGCTTTCTGTATGCCCTGGCGATCCCGTACGCCGCAATAATATCGAAACAGGCCCTGGAGTTTTACGGTGAAAGTTTTGCCGAACATCCGGTGGGTTCAGGCCCGTTCAAGCTAAGGGAATGGATCCGGGATTACCGCCTTATCCTTGACCGCAACGAGAATTACCGTCCGGAATATTTTCCGCAGGCGGAAAATCCGCTTGACCGCAAACGCCCCCTGCCCCTCCTCGACCGGGTCGTATGCTACATAATCAAACAGGAAGTATCCGCCTGGCTGCTCTTTCTCCAAGGCGGGCTTGACTTCAGCGCGATAAGCAAGGATAATTTCGACAATGTCGTAGGCATAGGCAGCAAACTTTCTCCCGCGTTAGCCGAACGCCGCATAA
>JBAYCO010000371.1:0-4670 GCA_041668685.1 Victivallaceae bacterium
GGGGGGGTGTGGGTGGGGGTTGGGTGTGGGGGGGGGTTGGGGGGGGTTGTGGGGGGGGGGGGGGGGTGTGGGGGGTAGGGAACTGTTTTCACGGGCGTAGGGCTGACCGCCGCCGTTCAAACAGCCGCCGGGACAGGCCATGATCTCAATAGCATGGTACCGCGCTTCGCCGCGGCGGATTTTTTCGAGTATTTTACGGGCATTGCCCAAACCTGAACATACCGCCACTTTGACATCAATTCCGGCAACGGGGACCGTCGCTTCCTTAATTCCTTCAAGCCCGCGGACGGCGGTGAAATTGATTTCCTTGAGTTCCTCGTTGGTGAGCCACTCGGCAGCGGTACGCAGCGCCGCTTCGCGCACGCCGCCGGAAGCCCCGAAAATAACGCCGGCTCCGGTGGATTCGCCGAGCGGGTCATCATATCCGCGGTCTTCCAGTTTACCTAACTGGATACCGGCTTCCTTGAACATATTGGCGAGTTCGCGGGTGGAAATAACGATATCGACGTCGCGGAGCCCGTTCGGCGCGAATTCTTCACGTGACGCTTCGTATTTTTTGGACAGGCAGGGCATAACGGAAACGACAACGATGTCTTCCGGTTTCAGTCCCATTTTTTCAGCGTAATAGCTCTTGGCTATCGCCCCGAACATCTGTTGCGGGCTCTTCGCGGACGAAGGCATGTAAAGCAGTTCAGGGAACTGCTGTTCCATGAATTTAACCCATCCGGGACAGCATGAAGTCAGGATAGGAAGATTTTCGTTTTTCTTCAGGCGTTCGATCAGTTCGGTGGTTTCCTCCATGATCGTCAGGTCGGCGGCAAAATCGGTATCGAAAACCTTATCAAAGCCAAGCAGCTTCAAACCGGCAACCATCTGGTTAGTGGCAATTGTTCCCGGCTCCATCCCGAAAGCTTCGCCGATCGCAACCCGCACCGCCGGAGCAGTCTGGACAACGACATGTTTCTTTTCATCGTTCAAAGCGCGCCAGACCTTGTAGCGGTGATTTTCCTCGGTAAGAGCGCCGACCGGACAGGCAATAACGCATTGTCCGCAGAAAACACATTTACTGTCATTCAGCGGCATCAGGTCCGCCGGGCCGACAACCGCATTGAAGCCGCGGCCGACTCCGGACAGTACGCCCACAGTCTGAACCTCGTTGCATGCCGATTCACAGCGGCGGCACATAATACATTTATTAAGGTCGCGAACAATAGCGTCACATGACAGATCAAGTTTAAAATCGGACATTTTGCCTTCATACAGAACATGATGCAGGTCCATTTCACTTGCGAGACGCTGCAATTCGCAGTCGCCGTTCTTTTCGCAGGTCAGACAGTCCTTGGGATGATCCGACAGGATCAGGTCAAGGATCGTGCGGCGCGCGTTGATGGCGCGAAGCGTATTGGTCTTGACCACCATGCCTTCAGTTACCGGCGTACAGCATGCCGGAGCCAGGTTGCGGCGGCCTTCGACTTCCACGACGCAGATACGGCAGGAGCCGATACGATGTTCAAACGAAAAACAATCGAGTTCAAAATGACATAAAGTGGGGATTTTTATCCCTATCTTCTGGGCGGCAGTAAGAATCGTCGCATTTTTGGCGACTTTTACCGGAATATTATTAATCGTGATATTTACCATAATCAGAAATTCTCCCGAGGATATTATTTTTTATCAATAGCATGGAATTTACAGGCTTGATAACAAACACCGCATTTGATACACTTGTCCTGATCAATGTGATGTTTTTCCTTGCGTTCCCCGGAAATACAGGAAACCGGACAGTTCCTGGCGCACAGCGTACAGCCCACGCAATTGTCGTTAATTTCATAGGTGATCAGTTTCGTGCAAACCCCGGCAGGACAGCGTTTATCGACAATGTGGGCGATATACTCATCCTCAAAGTTGGCCAGGGTCGAGAGCACCGGATTCGGAGAAGTCTGACCGAGCCCGCACAAAGCCGTGTCCTTGATCGAATACGACAGGTTTTTCAGTTTGGTGATAGTATCCATCGTCGCCTTACCCTCGCAAATGCGTTCAAGCATTTCATGCAGCCGGGTATTGCCGATACGGCAGGGGGTACATTTGCCACAGGATTCATCCAAGGTAAAATCGAGGAAGAATTTCGCCACATTGACCATGCAGTCGTCCTCATCCATAACGATCATCCCGCCGGAACCCATCATCGAACCGATAGCGGCAAGGCTTTCGTAATCGATCCCGGTTTCCAGGCGGTCATATTTCAGACAGCCGCCGGAAGGTCCGCCGGTCTGCACGGCTTTGAATTCTTTGCCGTCCCTGATGCCGCCGCCGAGCCCGAAAATAATATCGCGCAGTTTGGTGCCCATCGGGACTTCGACCAGCCCGACGTTTTCAACTTTCCCGGCAAGCGCGAAAACTTTTGTACCGGGGGATTTTTCGGTGCCGATAGAGCGGAACCATTTGGCGCCGCCGCGGATAATCGCGGGAATATTGGCGTAAGTTTCAACGTTGTTGACGACCGTCGGTTTTCCCCACAGGCCGGAAACCGCCGGGAACGGGGGTTTGAAAGTCGGCTCTCCGCGTTTACCTTCGATGGAATGGATCAGGGCGGTTTCCTCACCGCAGACGAAAGCCCCGGCGCCGTATTTCAGTTGGATTTTAAAATTGAAACCGCTGCCGAAAATATTATCGCCCAGCAAACCGTTTTCCTCAGCCTGCTTAATGGCGATTTTCAAACGTTTGATAGCCAGGGGATACTCTGCACGAATATAAATAATCCCGGTATCGGCCCCAATCGCGTAACCGCCGATCGCCATGGCTTCAAGCACCGCATGCGGGTCGCCCTCAAGCACCGCACGATCCATAAAAGCCCCCGGATCGCCTTCATCGGCATTACAGATCATATATTTCTGCCCGGTCGGCTGCTGCGCCGCGAAATTCCATTTCATTCCGGTCGGGAACCCGCCGCCGCCTCGTCCGCGCAGTCCGGATTCGGTTATTTCCTTTATAACGTCTTCTGAAGTCATTTCGGTCAGGGCTTTGGCAAGCGCCTGGTAGCCGTCATTTTTCAGATAATCTTCAAGTTTTTCAGGATCGATGCGGCCGCTGTTGCGCAAGACGATACGCGCCTGGATCTTGTTCGCGGTATTCTTTTCGGTTTCAGGATAATACCAGGTTTTTTCCACGGTATTGAGATCCGGGGCCAGGCCTTCGAGATGGCTGACGATCAGGCCGACATCATGTACTTTCACGCCGCCGTAAATCATGCTGCCGGATCCGGCATTGCAGATCTCGACGCTCGGTTCGGCATAACACTGCCCGATACAACCGGTTTCGACTATTTGCACTTTATCTTCAAGCTGCCTTTCCGCGAGAACCCTTTTCAACTCTTCGAGCACCGGCGCGGCGCCGGCGGCAATTCCACAGGTTCCCATGGAAATAAGTATTTTGGTCGCGGCCGTGCCTTCCTTTTTCAAAGCTTCAACGCGCTGTTTCAAGGTTTCAACACTGTCAATCATTGTATTATGTCCCCCAGTTGCTATTTGCATTCGCTGATGATTTCAGCGACCATCTTGGTTGTCACTTTTCCGTAAACTTTTTCATTGACCATAACCACCGGAGCCAGACTGCAAGCTCCCACACAACGCAAAGCGCCCAATGAAAATTTCTCGTCGGGAGTAGTTTCCCCCACCTCAATGACCAGAAGCCGCTTGAATTCATCCAATATAGCCTCCGCGCCCCTTACGAAACAGGCAGTCCCTGTGCAAACGCTGATTTTATATTTACCCACCGGTTTGTCGGTAAAATAGGAGTAAAAACTTATCACTCCATAGACTTCCGACAGATGAAGCTTCAGTTTGTCCGCAACAAACTGCTGCACGGAACGCGGCAGATAACCAAAAATATTCTGCGCCTCATGCAGGCTTTCAATAAGAAAACCACGGTTGTGGTTGCGGTCGAGACCAATGTCCAAAGCATCAATGAAAGCGTTCAGCTTTTCCGTCTTGTCCGGAAAATCCAATATCAGGTTGGGTTTTTTACCCTTACAATCACAACATGACATAAATGCAGCCCCCTTTTGTTGTATATTTTTGTATTTTTATATTAATAAAAAAATATTAATATATGCCTTTACAAACGGCATTTATATGTATGTTTCATGTAAAAGATAAGAGTATAACGCAAAAAAATAAAAATACCAGAAAAAAAAGGAAAAAATGTTTTTTTATTAATATTTTTATATCTGTTGAGTTAAAATTCTGTTTTGAGCCCCCAAATATATCTGATTATTTATTTCTTGAAACTTTACTAAACGCGCATATTGCTGTATATTTCGGCATGAAAAAGACTCTTGCACATCTTTCTGACGTTAAACGGAACGAATTGAAACATGTCGTTTCAACCGTTCGCGACATGTGCGGCGATGTGGAAATGATAATTCTTTTCGGCTCCTACGCCAGAGGCGATTATAAGGAAGAAGCCAACCTCAGGCCGGACAGAAAGTCCGGGCATATATCCGATTATGACATTCTGGTTGTTACCGGGCAAAAAGCAACTGCCGTAGACACCGGGTTCTGGCGGAAGATCGCCATGGAGTGTAACAACGCCGGATTAAGCGCCGACGTGCGGATCATAACTCACGATATCCAGGAACTGAATATCAAACTTGCCGAAGGCCAGTATTTCTA
>JBAYCO010000372.1:0-4635 GCA_041668685.1 Victivallaceae bacterium
AAGCGACTATTGCAGGCCTGACAACGTTTCATGTCGCCGGTCTCATCGAGACGCGGCGCTACTTCAAAGCATAAGGTAAAAGTCGAAATTCAGTCTGAAACGGCACTCAATAAAAAAGCCGCCTCGAGGAGGCGGCCGATGAAATCAGGAAATTATTATTCCGCGACTTTCAGGGTTAAATCGGTAAAAGCCATTTTTCCATCACTTTTTTTGCTGTAATTGGGCAGAATAATAATTCTTACAAAAGCAGTACCGGGACGTAACAGTTTATGAGACATTTTCCCCGGTTCGGCAATGGACGCGGCGCTCGTATATGTTTTCCATTCGGCAGGAATCAATGAACCGCAGATAGCCGTATATATATATGTACCGTATCCAGTAGAATGAGCCCTTACCTGGGTTCCCGCCGGATATGACTTATTTACCGGCTTTGAAAGTTCCACTTCCATGGTTTCGCCGTTTTCGCCTTGCGGAGTAATTTTCACTATTCTGGAACTAGTCTCACGATTAGGTAAGTCGGAAAAATCATCCTTTACGTTAAATGCCGCCGCATATCTCGGTTTCCATTTTTTATTGGCTTTAATGACAATCTTTTTATCGCCTTTATTGCATTCCGCGGCAAGAGTGGTAGCGGAGTCAAGCACGACATTGGAATTTGACGACCAGATTTCTTTTTTATCCTTGCAGTAACATCTGAAACCATAATAAACTTTACTCGGTTTCGTGCCAAGGGATTTGAAAGTCCCGGAAAGAACGTACTTCTTGCCCGCTTCAACCGGAATAAAGCTCTTGCCGGTAATAAAAGCTTTACTGTCAACAACTCCGCAAAGCTTGCCGTCCATTTCCTGGAATTCGATTTTACTTCCCCATTCTTTCTTTAAAGCTTCGGCGTCAGCGCCCCACTTTACCAGTTCTTCCCCCGCAATCAACCCGTTTGCCATGAAAATGGCACAGGCTCCTGCAGCGACTCTGAAAATACGGTGTTTCATGATTCACTCCTGTATTTTTTTGGTTATGATTAAAAGCAGCGATAATAACTGCCTAACTCGTAATATATCGTTTACGCCCCTAGGGACAGGGGCGGCTACATCATTTATTTTTTATCAGCGTCTCCCGATGTAGCCACGGCTGTCTTTAGCCGTGCCATAGCTAGTTTTCCTGTGTTACTGCATGCGGGCCAGTATCAGTTCAGCCCGGCGGTTTTTAGCATGACCAGTTTCATCCGACGCCTTTATTGCCGGGCGGTCCTCGCCGTAACTAATGGTCTTAAGGCGGTTCGGGCTCACGCCTGCATTTGCCAGGAAATCCTTTGCGGCAATAGCGCGGCGCTCTCCCAGCGCGCGGTTGTATTCCGCGGAACCGTGCTCATCGCAGTGCCCTTCGATAATCAGCCCGAATTGGGTATTGGCTTTCAGGTAATTGGCAACCTGTTCAAGCTTATAACGCTCGGAAGCGCCGACCACACTGCGGTCATAAGCAAAATAAATCACCGGGAAAGTAACCCCTTTAACCGGCTGCCAGCCGTCTTTAGTCGCGCCTGAAGGATTATCCAGATTAATGCTGTCCGTCCATTTTGAAGCAGTGCCGTCAGCGCCGATTTCGATATCCGCGTCAGGACCCGGAATGGAATTCTGATTTTTGGGAATTTTATTGTCAAACCAACTGCAACCGCTCATTGCGGCCAGGATTACGGCAAACAGAAAAGTTATCAGGATCTTATACGCTTTCATACCGGATTCCTCCATTTTTTATTATTTGTATGCTGATTTATAAAATTGCGGACATATTTTTATACAATTTAATGTTGATAATTGCCTTTGTCAAAGTTATAGTAAAAGACTTTGGGTTAAAATTTAATTTTTTTCACAGACACTGTTAAAAAACCATTTTCATTTTACCGCCCGGCGAATCTGTACTCTTCGGGTTTACGTAAAAATGAAGCAACTATTATAATTTAAGGTGTAAACAATGAATATTGAATGGGACAAGCTGAAATTCGAGTTTCAGCCGACACGCTCCAACATCCGTTTTTCCTATAAAAACGGCAGTTGGGACGAAGGAAAGTTGTACAACAATTACGAAATAACCATGTCAGTCGCCGCAAACTGCATGCATTACGGCCAAGCCGCGTTTGAAGGCCTCAAGGCGTTCTGCTGCAAAGACGGCAAAGTAAGGATGTTCCGTCCCGAAGAAAACGCCCGCCGCCTGAATTCAACCATTAACTATCTGATGATGCCGGAATTCCCGGAAGAAAAATTTATCGCCGCGGTAAAAACCATCGTTAAAGACAATATCGACTATGTTCCGCCTTACGGGACCGGCGGTTCGTTGTATATTCGCCCGGTAATTGTCGGGACCACGCCCCAGATAGGCATTTCGGCGGCAACCGAGTATGAACTGATCATCCTGGTCGTTCCGGTAGGCCCTTATTACAAAAGCGGCATCAAACCGGTTAAAGCCATGATACATGACGGCGTTGACCGGGCGGCTCCCCAGGGAACCGGACATATCAAGGTCGCCGGAAATTACGCCGCGAGCCTCTATCCGAACAGTCTTGCCAAAAAAGCGGGATGTTCGGTCATGCTGTTCCTGGATTCGAAAACCCATCAGTTCATCGAGGAATTCGGCACCAGCAACTTTTTCGCGATCACCCGCGACGGTAAATACGTGACTCCAGATTCACCCTCTATTCTGCCGAGCATAACCAATAAATCCCTGATGCAGATAGCGGAAGACCTGGGAATTACGGTCGAACGCCGCCAGGTAGCCAAAACTGAACTGGGGGATTTCGCCGAGGTCGGCGCCTGCGGCACCGCCGTAGTTATAACTCCCGTCGGGCAGATTATCCATCATGACAAGGTTTATACCTACGATGAACAGAACATCGGGCCGGTTTCGAAAAAGCTTTATGACCATATGACCGGTATTCAATATGGTGAAATACCCGATAAACATAATTGGATGGTGGAAATTTAATGCGGATCATAAAGAAAATCAGCGAAATGCAGGATCTTTCCCGCCAGGCGCGCCTGGCCCGGAAACGCATCGGCGTAGTTCCCACCATGGGCTTTCTCCATGCCGGACACACTTCGCTCATTGACCGGGCGAGAACCGAAGCCGACCTGCTGATCGTAACTTTGTTCGTCAATCCGACGCAGTTCGCCCCGCACGAGGATCTGGATACTTATCCGCGGGATTTCGAGCAGGATTGCAAACTGTGTGAAGACCATGGCGTCGATGTGCTCTTCGCCCCCCCCGCTGAAGAAATGTATCATCCCGATCACAGCGTCTGGGTAAACGAAGAAAAATTGTCAGGAAAGTTATGCGGAGCCAGCCGACCGGCATTTTTCCGGGGAGTCTGCACGGTCGTAAGCAAACTGTTCAATATAACGCTGCCCGACTTTGCGGTTTTCGGCCAGAAAGACGCTCAACAGGCGCTGATCATAAAACGAATGGTCAGGGATTTGAATTTCCCGGTGGAAATAATCACCGCCCCATTGATACGTGAGGAAGGCGGCCTGGCAATGAGTTCGCGCAACCGCTACCTGAGCCGTGAGGAACGCCTCAACGCCCTGTCTATCTCACAGGCATTGAAGCAGGTGGAAAACCACATAGTGGAATTCCATATCAATAATAAACAGAAAATTATGGAGTCGATATCCAAACATATTACCAACGCCGGCGGAATAGTAGACTACGTGTCTATCTATGACGCCGAGACCCTGGATGATATTTCGGAAAAAAGCAGCAAAATTCTCATCGCCTGCGCCGCCACTTTCGGCAAGGCGAGATTAATCGACAATGTAGTGCTCGACCTCGACGCCGACAAATAATACGGCTTAAGCGTCTCTACCAAGGAGGAATAAGAATGGAAAAAATATATTACAGCGATAAAGCTTTTGAAAAAAAACTCGAAAAGCTTTATCTTCGTCCGTCCTATCCTCCAGAAATCGAAGATTCCGTAAAACAGATACTCGCCGACGTCAGGAAAAACGGGAATTCGGCTTTGTGCGCCTGCGCCCGCAAATTCGACCGGGTTGAGCTGACACCGGACATGTTTCAGGTTGAAGACGAGGAAATTAAAGCGGCTTCCCGCAAAATCGGCAACAACAGCAAAAGCGCCATCAAAACCGCGCTCAGGAATATTGAATTATTCTCGGAACAGCGCATTCCGCAGCCGTGGTCTTCATCTCCCCGGCCCGGAGTGATTATCGGCGAACGTTTCGAGCCCATGGAACGCATCGGCGTCTATATCCCCGGCGGAACCGCTCCGCTGGTTTCAACGGTCATCCACACCGCCGGGCTGGCAAAAGCCGCCGGCGTCAGGGAAATCGTCGCCGTCACTCCTCCGGCGACGGACGGCACAGTCCATCCAGCCGTACTTTACGCCATGCGCCAGGCGGGAGTAACTGAAATTTACCGCCTCGGCGGAGTTTACGGCATCGCCGCCCTCGCCTACGGGACGGAAACCATAAAAAAAGTTGAAAAGATCGTCGGCCCCGGCAACGCTTACGTTACCGCAGCCAAAAAACTCGTTTACGGCGAAGTCGCGATCGATATGATCGCCGGGCCCTCGGAAATAATGATCATCGCGGACGAAAAATGCAACCCGGCCTTTATCGCGGCCGATATGCT
>JBAYCO010000373.1:0-4607 GCA_041668685.1 Victivallaceae bacterium
CGCCATGGCTACAGCCCGTTTCCTGAGTTCCCAGAAAGCGAACGGTACCGCTTATGTGATCGGCGAAGGCGGTTTGCTTCATGCCCTGCACCGCAACGGTTATTCGGTGGTTGATTCCGATCCGGATTACGTTGTCGTGGGAGAGGGGCGGTCTTTTAACATGGAAATGATGGAACGGGCCGTAAACATGATCTTCAACGGCGCGAAACTCGTTTCCACCAACCCCGACCCGAACTGCCCCACCAGCGACGGCATCCGGCCCGGCTGCGGCGCAATCGTCGCCATGCTCGAACGCGCCACCGGAAGGACGGCGTTCAGTGTCGGCAAGCCCAGTCCGGTAATGATGCGGGCGGCGCGAAAAGAACTGGGGCTGACTTCATCCGAAACCGTAATGATCGGCGATACGCTGGAAACCGATATTGTCGGCGGCGTCCAGATGGGATATGGCACCGTGCTCGTACTTTCCGGCGGCACTCAGAAAAGCGATTTGCAGCACTCTCCGGTACTGCCCGGTAAGACGGTCGATAATATCGGGGCGCTGATCGCGGAATTATAGACGTCGTTTCGCATTTGTACCGCACCGGATTTTTTACGGGTTCAGGTAAAATATTGTCCCTTAAAACTTAACGCTCTTTTACGTGATAAGAGTAAAGAATATTTTTTATCGATTTTCTAATGTAAATGCGATATAACTACTTGATATTTATGTTTTTTTTAACTATACTCTTAAATATGACATTTACCGGCGCGTCCGATAAAAACAGGAAGAAAAATATTTATGCATCAGGTAAAAAAAACAGCATTGCAGGAGAATTATCAGGAACTCCAGGAACCTTCCAAATATAAAGTCCTGCTGCTCAATGATGACTATACAACGATGGATTTTGTAGTTATGGTTCTTATGGTCGTCTTCCATAAATCATTGGAGGACGCGCAGGCGATCATGTTCAATATCCACAGGAACGGAAAAGGACTTTGCGGCATATACGCGTTTGAAGTGGCGGAAACCAAGGTCGCCCAGGTCGGCGCCATGGCGGAACAACACAAGTTCCCGCTGAAATGCAGCCTTGAGGAGGAATAAGTATGGATACCATGCCCATGCCTACCGCCGAACTCAGGGAAATACTTTCCCAGACCGCCAACTTCGCGGTTGAACTCAAACATGAAATGCTGCTCGCCGAACACCTGCTTTTTGTCATGAGCCGGGACAAGAAGATCGAATACCTGCTGGACAGCTTCAATCTGGAGCCGGGAGAATTGCGGGAAAAACTCTGGCAGTTCCTCGACCGCAACATAGAAAAGATTGACAGCAATATTCCCCCCGTCGAGTCGGTTACTTTCAACCGGATACTGCATAATTCACTGAACCGGGCGGCCAGTTGTGAAAAAGAAAGCATCAGCGTTATTGACGTTTTTGTCGCTCTGCTTGATGAAAAACAATCCCACGCCTGTTTTTTCCTGAGACAGGCGGGAATAGAGCATTACCAGGTCATTAAGGAAATCACCAATGATGATTTCTATCAGCAGGACGAGGACGATTCCGAAGATTTCAATATGTTCGGTGATTTCGAGGAAATGGGTATTGACCTGGAAAACGATGAAGACGAAGAAGAAGAGGCCGAGCAGGAAAATGGCGACGCTCAAAAAACCGCGAAAAAAACAAAATACAAATATCTGCGTCGTTTCTCGGTAAATCTGACGGAACTGGCGAGGCAGGGGCGCATCGACCCGATTATCGGCAGGGAAAATGAACTGCGCCGGGTTATGCAGGTGCTTTGCCGCCGCAAAAAGAACAATCCCGTACTGGTCGGCGAAGCTGGCGTCGGGAAAACCGCCATTGTCGAGGGATTGGCCAGGGCGGTTGTGGAAGCAAAAGTTCCCGAACGCCTGAAAGATTACGATATCTGGGCTCTGGATATGGGCGCCCTGGTCGCCGGGACGAAATTCCGGGGCGAATTCGAGGAAAGGCTGAAACGGGTTATCGACGACCTGAAAAAATGCAGCAACGCGATTTTGTTCGTTGATGAAATCCATGTCGTTGTCGGCGCGGGGGCGGTCAGCGCCGGTTCACTTGACGCCTCCAATATCCTCAAGCCGGCTCTCGCTGCCGGGCATATAAAGTGTATCGGCATAACTACTTACGACGATTACAAAAACCATATTCTTAAAGACAAGGCGTTCAGCCGCCGTTTCCAGAAAATCGATGTGGCGGAGCCTTCGGAAGACGACACGGTAGCCATTCTCAGGGGTTTGAAACCTTATTATGAAAAACATTACGGCGTAAGGTTTTCCGACGAAGCTTTGACTCAGGCCGTCCTTTTAAGCGCCCGCCATATTAATGATCGTTTCCTCCCGGACAAGGCCATCGACGTTATTGACGAAGCCGGGGCCAGGAACGATTTGCTTGACCGGAAACGCCGTTATCTGGTGGACGTCAAGGCTGTCGAGGCGGTAGTCGCCCAGATGGCGAATATCCCGCCCGCCCGGATCAGTCATTCCGACAATAAAAAACTCGCGGCGCTTGAAGACAACCTGAAAGCTGTTGTTTTCGGCCAGGATGCCGCCGTGGTCAAGGTTGCGACCGCGGTCAAGATCGCCCGCGCCGGGATCGGCAACAAGGAAAAACCGACGGGCTCGTTTCTTTTCTGCGGCCCGACCGGATGCGGCAAAACGGAACTGGCGAGACAACTCGCCTCGACAATGGGGATCGCGTTCACCCGTTTCGACATGAGTGAATATTCCGAGAAACACACCGTTTCCAAGCTTATCGGCAGTCCGCCCGGATATGTCGGTTTTGAACAGTCCGGCCTGCTTACGGAGGCGTTGATCCGTACTCCCCACTGTGTGGTGTTGCTCGATGAAATAGAAAAAGCCCATTCGGACATTTACAATATTCTGCTCCAGATAATGGATTACGGCACTTTGACCGACAACAACGGCCGCAAAGCGGATTTCCGCAACGCCGTGATTATCATGACCAGCAATGTCGGGGCTAAACAGTTGGACAGCAATATAATCGGTTTCAGCGGCAATTCCCAGACCGATCTGGCAACCCGCAAGGAAGTTGAGAAATATTTTTCGCCGGAATTCCGCAACCGTCTCGATTCGATTATTTATTTCAACCCCTTGTCGCTGGAACTGATGAAAAAAATCGTTAAAAAGTTTATTTCTCAATTGTCTTTTGAGCTCCAGACACGTAAAATAGGATTGCAGTTGACGCCTGCGGCAGTCGAATGGTTCGCCAATATGGGCTATGATCCCAAAATGGGCGCCCGGCCGCTGGAACGTATTATCAAGAAAGAAATCCAGGAAAAACTGGCGAATGAAATCCTGTTTGGCAAACTGGCCAAGGGCGGCAAAGTAAAAATATCAACCCGGGGAAAATCCCTGCATTTGAAAATTTCTCAAGTATAATGACCTTTTTTGACCTGAAAGCCGCGCAATGGGATTTAAACCCTGAACGACTCGAACTCCATCAAAAACTCGCGCAAGCTGTCAGCGCCAGGCTTCCTCTGCGAAAAAACTGGAATTGTCTGGATTTCGGCTGCGGAACCGGACTTATGGCTTTACTGCTTTCCGGCAGTGTCGGGGAAATAACCTGTCTTGACGCTTCCGCCGGGATGATCCGGGAATTGGAGAAGAAACT
Organism: Victivallaceae bacterium; assembly: GCA_041668685.1. Classification (GTDB taxonomy): domain Bacteria; phylum Verrucomicrobiota; class Lentisphaeria; order Victivallales; family Victivallaceae; genus JAHOYW01. The sequence continues at coordinate 3,647 of JBAYCO010000373.1, forward strand.
GAACTCTCCGGATATGCCCCGGAATATAAGCGCCAGCTGTGCTCTGTTGGAAGAAAATACTTTCGGGAAGAGTTCTTTTGATTTTTTATTTACCACCCTCACAATGCATCACATTGAAGATGTTGAGAACCTGATAAAAATTTTCGGCGGGATCATCAAAAGCGGGGGGTATATCGCTCTCATTGACCTGGACCGGGAAGACGGTTCTTTTCACAGGGACAGCGAAGTAAACGTATACCATAACGGTTTTGCCAGGGATTACCTCGAAGATCTGCTTCGGGCCGCGGGATTCGAGAATATTTCCAGTGAAACCGTTGCCTGTCATATGCGTCGGAAAGAGGACGGAACGAGTCGTTCGTACCCGTTGTTCCTTATAACCGGGCGGAAGGTTTAATGGTTTCAAGCAGGAACGCAGCTTCGCGTTATCATTTTTTCTTGAAACTTTGCAGAAAACTCTGGATTCCGGAAACTTTTTCTTTTATTTCGGGCAGGATTATTTCCCGGCCATCCGGCGTTATGCTGAATTCTTTCAGGTCTTTGACTTTATCTCCAACTGCGCTTGCCTCAATCGCCCATTTCAAAGAACCTATCCGGCCGCTGTAACTGTAAGGCGCGGACGGAAGCTCCATCTCAAAGCTTTGACGGCCGTTGCGCATCGGCATGTCTATTTTTTCGGTAACGGCCGTTTCCGAGTCCGGGTCTCCAACGCCTTCAGTGTACCAGAAAATATTGATTGTTATATTCTGAATGTCCTGACTCAAATCCCATTCCAGTTCCCCTCGGATTTTTTCGCCGGGCCGGTAACTGGTCTTGCCGTCTTTCAAATGTAATGACATTTTATCCATTTCCGTCTCCGTTTTCCGCTGAACGTAAAAGTTTATGCAGGGATTCCCGGCTAAACGGCATAACCGTTATCGGGTATTCGCAATTAATATCCGGCCGCCGTTTTATAACGCCATGC
>JBAYCO010000374.1:0-4583 GCA_041668685.1 Victivallaceae bacterium
AGATCGCAGTTAACCCACAATTTCAATCCGGCAGCCGCACACGCTTGAAAAAAGTCCGTAAACGTCGGATCGTCAAGCCGCCAGTTGTGCAGATACGGAGAAATCAGGCCGCCCGCAAATCCCTGTTCCAGCGTGTCTGAAACAAGCTGCCGCCAATTATGTGCTGCCGGATTCAATGTTGCTAACGGTGCGATTCTATCCAATCCTTTGCATGATTTCAGGAACTTCCTGTTGGCAGCAAGCAAATCCAGCCGGAAAATGCCGTCGAGACTGCCGGTATAGGCTTTCCGTATGTGGTTTTCAGTCAATATCTGATTTAAGGTTTCCGGATTTCTACACGGCGACTCCCAGAACGGCCAGAAACCGCAAAAACAAAAATGTTCCTCCGTCAAATCCGGCAAGCTGGTTTTTCTTTGGGTTTTCTTTTCAAGTCCATTCAATGCGGGAATATTTTCGATATTATAAACTTTCTTTGCGTTTTTCCAGAATATCCCGGCTTTTGCGTGCTCGTCAATATCCGCGAAAATGACTTTTGCCGTCTGCGAGGCGAAACTGCGCCCCAGGGCGTCCGAACCGAACAACAGCCGTTCCGCGCCTTCCGTCCGGCACAAAGTCGTCAGCATTTCATAATCCGGATACCCGCCGCTGATATCCAGATAAACATTTTCCCCGCACTTTTTCAGCATTTCCAGGCTCTGCCGCCAGTTTCCTCCGGCGTGCGCGGCAATCATTACGCAATCCGGGACAGAGCACGATAATTGAACGAATTCACGAATGGAAATTTCCCCGGGGCGATTCCGGTCAGTGCGGTTGAAAGTATGTATCAGTACCGGAAGCTTATATTGCCCGGCGCTTTGCAGTACCGCTATGGTATTTCCCAAGCTGCCGGCGTTGTCCTTCAGGCTTATCCAGAGTTTTATCCCGCAGGCGCCGTTCTTTATACAGTTTTCCAGTTCCTCGCGCCAGTTGTCCAATTGCGGGTTCAGGTACGCCTGCCACAAAACCCGACCTTTCGCGTAGTCGGCAAAAGCTTTTGCCGCCGCATTGGCTTCCCGGACCACTTGTGCCGCCGGATATCCCGACCAGTCGCCGAGATGTGAGACGAGCATGAGATTGATTTTATTCTTTGCGGCCCCGTCCAGCAAGGCGTCCCATTTTTGCGGTATGCCCAGGGGCGGCAGGTGAACGTGTGAATCGATAATCATAATTTCTTGAGTCCTGTTTCGATGCGGTTCAGCGCTTCTTCGATGTCCACGGCCTGATGCGAGTAGTTTACATATCCCCCGCGATACAGACAGACCCCGGCATCGAAAATAACCCGATAAAATTTATCGATACGATCCTGTCCGGTTTCCGGATTGAAATAAACGAAAGAAAGCGGCGGCATACCTTTTATGGCCGCCGGAATTTCGTATTTGCGCAAAAGTCTGGCGAAACCGTCGAAAAACAGTTTGCCCATTTTCCACAAATGCCCGATTACGTCATTACTCTTATAAAACTTCATTGTCGCTTTTGCCGCCGCCAGCGACAGGCTTTCCCCGCCGTAAGTCGAGGAAATTATCACCGTATCCAGACGATCCATTATTTTCGCTTTGCCCAGATAGGTGGATAAAGGCATACCGTTCGCCATTCCCTTGGCGAACACCGCCAGATCCGGAACGACCTTGAAATGTTCCTGAACCCCGCCGACCGCCAAGCGGAAACCGGTTACGATTTCATCAAAAATCAGCAAGGTTCCATTGCGCTCCGTCAGTTCCCGCAAATACGGATAAAAATTCGCCCCGCCGGAAATATCACTGTATTCCGCTGCAACCACAACTGCCGCAACCTGACCATCCAGTTCGCGAAAAAGCTGTTCCATATTCTTTTGATTATTCCATATCCCGACATGATGCAACGCTGATAATTCTTCCGGCGCCCCAGGTTTTTTGCCTGTATTCTGTTGTCCGGGCAAAGCCAGGCTTGCATCACTAAGGGAATTAAGCCAGCCATTGTAGCCGATCTGAATAATATGTTTCCGTCCGGTATAATATCTGGCAAGCCGTATACAGGCTGCTATCGCTTCGCCGCCGGTCTTCAGAAAACGTACCCGTTCGGCACAGGGAATAAGTTCGCAGAGCAATTCGGCAACATCCCCTTCCAGGGGATGGGGATAGCCGAAAACTATTCCGTTATTCAATTGTTTTTTTACCGCCTCGTCCACCTCCGGAAAACAATAACCCAGCGTTACCGGTCCTAAGCCGTTGCGAAAATCTATATATTCCTTCCCGTCGGCGTCCCATACCCGACAGCCGTTCCCTTTTTCGATCACTCCAGGTTCTTGCGGCATTAATTTCGCTCGTTTGGAACCGGTACTGGAACCGCCGGGTATTATTTTTACCAGCCGATCCGCTTCCAGATTACTATTACTTTGAACAATTGTTTTCGTTGCAGACATAAAAAATACCTTTATAATTGCATTAAAATATATATAAATTAATAAAAATATTATTTATATATAATATATTATATGATTATATTTTATATTGTCAATAGTTATTTTATTTAAAAAGGGCAAAAAGTCTTTCCGGCAATGAAATTCTCAAAAGCTAAAAGGCGGATATCTGAAATGTAATTTTTAGGGGCGCCTAAAATCAAAGCCATTCCAAATCGGCATAGTCGGAGCCGGGTGTGTTTGTGTCGTAGATTGTGGAACGTAAACGGTCAATTTTATTTGAGTCTTTAAAACCCCGTCCTTTGGGCGGGGGCATAGTTTTTCGGTTTTACCATTTCAAAAATTGTTCTGCAAAATCTTCCGCCATCCAACCTTTAGCCCCGCACGGCTAGGGACAGCCGTGGCTACACCGGGAAGCTTTGCATGTTGAGAAACAGATGTAGCCGCCCCTGCCTTCAGGGACATAGTCGCGGGAAGCACGGCTAGGGACAGCCGTGGCTACACCGGGAAGCTTTGCATGTTGAGAAACAGATGTAGCCGCCCCTGTCTTCAGGGACATAGTCGCGGGAAGCACGGCTGGGGACAGCCGTGGCTATCAGCGGGAAAAAGTTCAACTCCGTTTAAAATTCTTCTTTTTCCAGCATCAGGTTGGCTTCAGCCGCGATTTCCCGACAAGCTTTTTCCAAAGGAATTATGCCCAGCAGGATCATATTAAGCTTTTGCGCAATATAGTTGCAGACGTTTAAACGCGGAGCGGGTATAATGGGTTCTGCGCAATTTAAGGAGTCAAGTATTGTTTGGATGCCTTGATGTGTGGGTTTTAATTTATCGATATAAGTCCGGGCAAAATATTTTTGACTGCTTACGCCGGTGCAATGCCTGAAGAATTCCAGACTGCCGGCGGTCTGAAGAAAGTTAAGAACATCTCTTACTGTTTCCCGGTGTGCCGTACTGCCGTCAATCATGACGCCTTCGATCATTAAATGGTTTGCCTTGTGTTTCCCATAAGGCAAGGGGTCGTAAGAACAATTAAAATCATACGAATTTTCCAGGAAGAGCCCGGAATCCCATGAGCAGGCTAAGGTTCCGGCTTTAAACCAGTCAATTGTGTTTTTTTGTCCTTCACTGTTTTCATTGGATGTAGATGAGACAAAAAGTCTTTCGTCGGCAACCAGTTCATAAAGTTTTTTTACCGCTGTTATAAGTTCGGATGAATCTAGCAGGCACTTTTTGCCGTCTCTGGAAAAAATGTATCCCCCTAAAATTTTCAGCATGACCGGCCAATAGTGATTTTCATGTCGCATGTAAAATAAAGGGCTTTTGAGGGAATTGTTCTTTTTTGCAGTTCGCAATACATTGACAAAATTGTCCCAGCTTGTCTCTTGATTGAACGGGGTTTTACTCATTCCCAAATAGTCGAGGTTGGTTTTTTGAAAGATGGTGGAATTGGTAACCGGCAGACAAAAAAGTCTCTCTCCATTCCTGCACCATTTCAAAACCCCGGGGAAATACGTTTTTTCATCATATATTAATCCGGGTATTTTATCTATAGGCAAAAAACATTTTACTAGCGAAGGTGTGGTTAATAATTCCCGTAGCGTCCAGATATTAACCAGGATCAGATCAAATTTTTCATTCTTTATACGTTCGGGGTATTCGTTTGGAAAACAGTGATTTACCTGATACGACACGTGCGGATTCAGTGCGCAAAACCGATCAAGGAAATGTTCAAAAGCGGCCATGAAATTCCAGCTTTGGGTGGGGATGCCAAGCACTGAAAGATGAACTTGCTGGACGGGTTGGCTTTCCCATAAGCTTTCCGGATATTTAACTAAAATGGTTCCTTTGCTTTGTATGCGTTTTACAAAACCGCGCTCGACAAGAATTTTCAGCGCTTTATTTATTGTGATTTCGCTGATGTCGTATCGTGTGCAAAGCTCGGTTGAGGTAGGCAATAGGTCGTTTAGTTGCAATTTCGGCAATATTTCTTCAGCGATATTTTTGGCGACAATGTTATATTTATATTCTTTCATTTTCTAATGGAACTTTTTTTAAAAATAATATATACTTTATTAGCCTGAAAATTTAACAATTAACGTCATATGTTAAAAACTTTTGACTGAATTCTCAAGGTGTAGCCACGGCTGTC
>JBAYCO010000375.1:0-4554 GCA_041668685.1 Victivallaceae bacterium
CAAGCGTCTCGCTTGAGTCATGAACGGACAGACGTTAACTGGCCACCGACACAACCGGGACGGTTGTGCTACTATCACGTAAAGCAGCACATTCAGCCTCAGGAAAAGACTGAGCCATTACCTCCCGCCACAAAATTTAACAATGTTTTTCTGAAAAAGCTTTACTTTTTCTGAATTAGAGCTATAATATGTATTCATATGCGAAATATTCAATGATTTTCAAAATTATCGTAAAAAATGTATCTATAGAGGTTTATAATGGGATTACCTGCAATAATGACAATAGAAGAAGTCGCGGAATATCTGCGTGTTTCAGAGCGAACGGTTTACGACTGGGCCAGCAAAGGGGAAATTCCCTGCGGTAAAATAGGTTCCGCCTGGCGTTTTAAAAGTTCGGATATTGAAGCCTGGGTAAATAAACAGTTGAATACCGATTCCCACAAAAAAAGTGATTTCGTACCCATGTTCCTGAACAAAGCTTTAGGACGGGAAAACGTCCTGGTACAGGAAAAGGCGGGCAAAGCGGAGATTTTGAACGCACTTATCGATATGCTGGCGGAAACTTCGGTTGTAAGTTCGAAAAAAGACCTGAGCAACGGGATTTTTCACCGGGAACAGCTTTTGAGCACCGGTATCGGCATGGGCATCGGCATTCCGCATGTACGCTTGAACTCGATCAAAGATGTGGCGGTGGCGGCGGCTGTGGTTCGTGAAGGGGTGAAAGACTATGAAAGTCTCGACTCGGAACCGGTAAAACTGATTTTTATGATCGTCGCACGCCAGGATCAGCATGCCGAACATTTGAAGTTGCTTTCGCAGTTGAGCAGCCGTCTTAAGGATAAGGAATTCCGCGAAAAACTGGCCCGCTGTTCCGACAGTAAGACTTTCTACCAATTTTTGATGGAGTCCCGCTGACATGGATACTATTAACGACAGTATATTGTTTCTTCTGGGCCTCGGGGTATTCGGCGGAATGCTTGGCGCGTGGTTTTTCCAGAAAATCCGTTTCCCGCAGGTTGTCGGCTATATTGTGATAGGCCTGATAATCGGACAGGCCGGTTTCGGAATCATAAGTTCGGAAGTCGTCACCCAGTTAAAAACCTTCAACTTATTTGCCTTGGGCATAATCGGGTTCCTGGTCGGCGGCGAACTGAAAATTGATACGTTCAAAAAATATGCGCGGCAGTTTACCGCTATTTTATTCGGCGAGGGCCTGCTTTCGTTTTTTCTGGTCGGTATCGCTTCGTTCCTGCTGATTTTCCTGGTTACAGACAATGTTACGGCCGCCTCGGCTGGTGCGGTAGTGCTCGGCGCTATAGCTTCCGCGACCGATCCGGCCTCGACAATCGACGTTATCTGGGAATACCGTTCGAAAGGAGTTATGACGACGGCGATTATCGCCATTGTCGCCCTGGACGACGCGCTGGCAATGACCCTGTACGGGCTCGGCGGCAGCACGGCGAAACTGCTGGCTTCTGATTCCGGTTCGATCTGGCTTTCCGTTATGCATATAACAAATGAACTATTCGGCTCCCTGGCGGTCGGGGCGGTGGTAGCCGCTCTGCTGACGGCGTTCCTGCGCTGGGTGCCGCAGACTGAACGCGGAGCGGCTATCGCTATCGGCATGATCCTGCTGGTGATAAGCATAGCGGTTTCTTTTAAAATGGATATTATCCTCGCAACCATGATGATGGGATTTGTTTTGACGAATTCCTCTCCGCGGCGCAGCAAGGATTTATTTAAGCTGATGCGGAGTTTTTCCGTGCCTATTTACGTTTTGTTTTTTGTCCTGGTCGGGGCGCGCCTTTCTTTCAGGGAAATGCCGGGCTGGCTCTGGCTGATCATCGCCGCTTATATAATCGGGCGCTGCGCCGGGAAATTCTTCGGAAGTTATTTCGGAGCTAAAATGACCGGAAGCTCCCCGGCGGTATGCAAATACCTGGGCTTGGGCCTGTTCGCCCAGGGCGGCGTGGCTATAGGTTTGTCGATCATGGCGGCCGAACAGCTTTCCCCGATAACGATTGCCGGAGGCATGAATCTCGGCGATATGGTTATTTTCGTCGTTACCACAACCACTCTGGTAGTGCAGGTACTGGGCCCGGCCATGGTGAAACTGGCGGTCAGGCTTTCGGGTGAAGCCGGACGCGATATAACCGAGGAGGACGTGAGAGCCTCCATGAAAGTGGCGGATGTCATCGACGAAAAACTTACAACCCTTTCCGAAGCCGCCCCCGTATCTGAGGCGATAAACTGCTTTACCGAAAATAATGTACTTATGACCCCGGTAATCAATAAAAACGGCAAAATAACCGGAATCCTGACTTTTGAAGCCCTGAAAGACATTATCGGCGACCGTGACAGTTGGAACTGGCTTCTGGTCGCGGACATAATGCACCCTTTGGAAGACTCCACTACGGCGGACGCCAATCTGGATGAAGTATATGAACGCATGTACCGGTTGAAAATCGATCAAATGCCTGTAGTCGATTCAGAACAAGGCGGAATCCCGCTCGGAATGCTGGATATGAGAACTATCCGGCTAAAGGTTCACGCGGAGCTCCTGAAACGCGGCGACCAGACGGATATGCAGGCGGTTGCGGCCTGAAAAATCAAATGATAAAAAAATATTAAATTAGCATCTTTTGGCTTGGAAAAGGAAATATCAGTTCTATATTAGCTGATGTTATATAGAACAAGACAGGGGGCTGGGGCTGTCTTGTATAGTCGTTCAACTAAAATTAAGGTAAAACAATGAAAGTTCTGGTTTTGAACGCGGGCAGTTCGTCGATGAAATTCACGCTGTTCGCTATGACTAACGAAAAGGTGCTGGCTAAAGGAATTGTGGAAAGACTTGGAAGTGACAGCCCCCACGTAATCTATTCCCGTCACGACGGCCTCAAGAAAGAATTTGACGCAAAGTTAAAAAATCACACTGACGCCCTGAAAAGCATATGCGATATGCTGGCGGATAAGGAAGTCGGGGTTGTCAAGAATTTAAGCGAAGTTCAGGCGATAGGGCACCGGGTGGTGCATGGCGGCGAGCGTTTTACGAAACCCGCGCTGGTAAATTCAAACGTCAAGGACGCGATCAAGGATTGCTTTGCCCTGGCGCCGCTGCATAATCCGCCTAATCTCAGCGGAATTATCGCCTGTGAAACCATTTTCCCGGGTGTTTCCAATGTCGCGGTTTTTGATACGGCTTTTCACCAAAGCATGCCGCCGGAAGCATACCTCTATGCCGTCCCCTATGATCTCTACACGAAATACAGTATCCGCCGTTACGGTTTCCACGGTACTTCCCACCATTTTGTCGCAATCGCCACCGGTAAATACCTGGACAAGCCATTTGAAAGCATGAAACTGATAACCTGCCATTTGGGCAACGGCTGCAGCATGGCCGCGATAAAGAACGGCAGCGTGCTTGACACCAGCATGGGAATGACCCCGCTGGAAGGTTTGGTTATGGGAACCCGCTGCGGTGATATTGATCCGGCGGTCGTCCTTCGACTTATCGAGCTCGGACAGGGCCGCAACGAAATCGACAATACCCTGAACAAACGTTCCGGACTGCTCGGCGTAGCCGGTATCGGCAGTTCCGATATGCGCGATATTATCGCCGCGGAGAAAAAAGGCGACCAGCAAGCCTTGCGCGCACGCCGGATGTTCACCCGCCGCGTCGTCAAATATATCGGTTCATACTATGCTTTAATGGGCGGCGCAGATGCAATCGTCTTTACCGGCGGCATCGGGGAATGGAGCGATTTCATTCGCTGGAAAATTATTAAAAACCTGGAATGCCTCGGAGTTGTCGCCGACCGAAAAAAGAACGAGGAAACCCTCGGCAAGACCGGTATAATTTCAGCTCCTGAAAGCCAGACCTTAGTTCTGGTAATGCCGACCAATGAAGAGCTTATGATAGCCCGCAGTGTCGTGAATTCCATAAGTCATCCCGCTTAATTCCCAAACAAAGGAAAGATTAATGTCTGCTGTTGATTTATTTGTAGAAAGAGCCCGCCGGGGAGGTAAAAAACTGGTTCTGCCGGAAGGACAGGACCCGCGAGTCGCCGCCGCCGCCAATATGATCGTTGAAAAAAAAGTGGCGGTTGAAGTTACCGTTCTCGGCAGTGAAGCCGAAATCGCCGCTTCCTGCGAAAAAGCCGGCGTTACAGAACGTAAATTCCAGTGTCTCGATTACCTGAACTGCGATTTCTTCGAACAATATGCCGAACAGTTCAAGGAAATCCGCAAAAAGAAAAATATTACTATTGAACAGGCGCGGGAAGCGATCAGCGACCGTATATTTTTCGGCGCTTTGATGACCCGCAACCAGATGGTTGACGGGCTGGTGGCCGGAAGCATCGCTTCCACTCCGGATATGCTCAGGGCCTCGTTTAACTGCATAGGCACCGCTCCCGGAATCAAAATCGGAAGCAGTTGTTTTGTAATGGACCTTGCCCGGCCGACCGAATCCGGCGACAACGTGCTGCTGTACGCGGACTGCGGAGTCAACCCCAATCCCGACGCGGACCAGATGGTTGGTATCGCCACCGCCAC
>JBAYCO010000376.1:0-4543 GCA_041668685.1 Victivallaceae bacterium
AATGCTGAAAAAAGCCCTGGAAGGGGTTGAGGAACTGGTTCTGGACTTTGCTGACGTCAAGGTTATCGCCAGCGCCGGATTGCGGGTACTGGTGCAGACCAAGAAGCAAATGAACACCCAGGGAGCAATGAAAATTGTAAACATCAATGATTCCGTACGCGAAATTCTAACCATCACCAAACTTATCAAGCTGCTTGATGTTGAATGAAAAAAGCTTTTCAAAAGTGGCTTTTGGGAGTTGTTTTAGCAGCGTTTCTATTGACTTTCATGGGAGCGTACATTGTCCAGACCGCGCTCTCCCGCCGTGCTGCTGAAATATTTCTCAAAGTAAAACTCAGGGGCGCTTGCGCCCAGCTTGATAACGCCTGCAAAAATTATGAAAAGCTTGCCGCAATCGCCAACGAAAAAGCGCGAATCTACGCGGATTACCTGGCATTGTGGCTTAAATACCAGCCGGACTGTATTCAAAAGCAGGATGAACTCGACAGTTTACGCAAGGTAATAAAAGCCAGTCAACTGCGCATCTTTAATGCCTCCGGAGCCCAGGTTGCGACATCTCCTGAAAAACTCAAGCCGGAACCGGTTCCGGCATTTGTCATTAATTCGCGGCAGGAAGTGCGCCAGGTAATTACCCGCAAATTCCGGGTTGCCGATGGAACTGAGGATATTGAACATTATGTTTATCGTTCCCTGCTCGACGCTTCCGGTTTTATTTTTCTGAAATTCTGTTCCCACAGTCTTAATGAGGCCTACGATAGTACGGATATAAAACTTTTTGCCGAGGGGTTCAGGCTTGGTACCGGAGGCGGAATGATAATAGCGAAGGGTGATGATATTTTGTGCGACGGCACACTGAATATCAAAGAAACCAAACTTTCCGAACTCGGCCTTCTGTCCGATAACAATATTGAAGCCTACAATGATATCATTATTGACGATATTGCTTATTTCGGCTTGAGCTGGAAATATCGAAAATACAGCGTTATCGGCTTACTGCCGCTTTCCGAGCTTTACGCGCGCCGCAATCAATTGCTGCTGCCGCTGGCTATCGGCCATATTATTCTCTTCAGCTTTATTTTCTGGGCAATTGCGGCTTTGCTCGAACATAAGGTAATTAAAGGCATCAGGCGCATCTGCGCTTCTCTTGATAAAATCACCGCCGGCGACCTGCATGCCATAGTTGATGTTCACTCCTCGCCCGAATTTATCCAGTTGTCCAACGGCATAAACAGTACGGTGAATTCCCTCAACGAGGCTATTGATGAAGCCGGCAGGCGATACGAAAATGAATTAAAACTGGCCGCGGCAATCCAGTCTTCCGCCTTGCCGCGCGCTGATTCGCTCAAGCCGTATTCCGACAGGATTGAACTTTACGCCACCATGACTGCCGCCCGTGAAGTCGGAGGGGATTTTTATGACTTTTTCTGGATTGATGACCGGCGCTTTGCTTTTCTCATCGCAGACGTTTCGGAAAAAGGCATTCCGGCCGCGCTGTTCATGATGTCAGCCAAAACCTGGATCAAAAGCCTGGCCAAATCGCGTCTTGAACCGGCCGCAGTCTTTACCGAAGCTAATCGAATGCTTTGTTTTGACAATGACACCGGAATGTTCGTTACGGTATTTTTCGGCATACTGGAGCTGGATTCCGGCAAGCTTACCTGCATTAATGCCGGACACAACCCTCCCCTGCTCCGGCGGGCCGGCGGTAATTATGAGTTTCTCCGTAACGAACCGGATTTCATTCTTGGGACGCTGCCGGAGGCTGACTACCGGCAGACGGAATTGACGCTCGCCGCCGGGGACCGTCTTTTCCTTTATACCGATGGAGTTACCGAAGCGATAAATGCCGGGGAAGATGAATTCGGCAGCAAACGCCTGCTTGCAAATCTGGAACAGTTCAGCTCAGACGTTCCAGAAAAACTGGCGGAACATATCCATGAACAGCTTAAAAAATTCAGCGGTAATTGTCCGCAATATGACGATATAACCATGCTGATTTTGGACTATTCCGGCGGCTCTCTTGTTCTGGGCGCCAAGGTCGAGGAACTGCCGAAGCTGCAAAACTACATAGAACAGGCATGTGCGCGTTGCGGTATAGGCATGAATATTGAAAATCACCTCCAGATTGCGGCCGAGGAAGTTTTTCTCAATATCGCCAATTATGCCTACGAAGATAAGGAGGGAACCGTGTCGGTTCTCTTGAGCTATGACCGGGAAGCCCGGTCGGCACAGCTTGTTTTCACCGATTCCGGAAAGCCCTACGATCCGCAATTGGCCGCGGCTCCGGACCTGAGCGAAGACGCCGAAGAACGTCAACCCGGCGGTCTTGGCGTATTCCTTATAAAAGAACTTATCGACTCCATGACTTACCAGCGTAAAGCTGATAAAAATATATTAGTATTGACCAAAACAACGGGAGAACTGGAATGACTAAAACTAAAAAGATCAATGATCATCAGCTCCGCTTCCTCAAACGCTACGGTTCTTTTCCAATAGCGTATTCGGCGGTATATGATAACTTGCTGACGGCTTTCGAATCACCGGAAGGGTTTATTTCGTATGTTGATAACGGAAATGAACGTATTGTGCTTGGAGATCCCTTTTGCGCTCCTGAGGATTTACCGGGCATAGTTAAAAAATTCCTGGCGGATACGAAAAAGAAAAAGCTTTCCCCTATTGTCCTGCAATGCAGTCATGAGACCGCCCTGGCCTTTGTTAAACACGGCTACAATGCAAATCACATGGGAGTGGAAACCAACGTTGACCTGACCAAATTCACGCTTGGAGGGAAAAAACGCGCCAGGGTGCGTCATTGGGTTACCGGGGCGCAAAATGCCGGAACTACTGTCATTGAGCTTTCCATGCAGTTGCCGGAAACCATCGCTTTGATTGGATCTATCTCCGAAGAATGGCTCAAGGGAAAAGCCAATACGCAGGAACTGAACCTGCTTACGCGTCCGCTGGTGCTTGATTACGAACCGGACACCCGGCTCTTCTGCGCTTGTGTTGAAGACCAGATAGTAGCCTTTGTCCTTTTTGAACCGATGTATAAAGACGACAAAATAGTGGGCTATATGGCGGATTTTGTCCGCAGGCTCGACAATGCCCCCAAGGGTTGTTTTGACTTGATTTACTATGAGGCCGGCAAAATTTTCAAGGCGGAGGGCGCGACTACGCTTTCGTTCGGGCTGTCTCCGCTTGCCGAGATGGAAAATAACGAAAACATTCACAACCCGCTCATTTCAACTATCTTCAATGTTAATTACAACTATGGCAACGACATGTACGCCTACCAGGGGCTGGATGCTCATAAAAAAGCCTATTACGACGGGGAAATGACCGCGCGCGTTCCCAAGTACCTGGTAATCGGCGGCGCCTTCCCGATAAATCATGTGCTCTATGTATTCAGGTTTATCGGCGTTATCCCGCACCAGAGTTATCTGGCTTCGATGAAGCATTTTGCTTCCTGCATACTCAAAGGTTACTTTGCCCAGCAGAAAGTGTCAAAGCCCGCCGAGAAACAGAAAATTGCCGCAATCGCCGACGAAGTCGTTAAGGGAGTGCCGTCCGGGAAAATCGCCGGAGACACCAAATCGAGCGTTTCCTTTGTTGGCAAAATCGCTTCCGTAATCACCAGCGGATTCAGGGCGGTTGCTCCCCAGATTGAACAGCAAACGCTGTTTTTTGCGGGGCATTTCGATGAGGATACGGAAAAGTTCTACGTAAAGGTTTCGAATATTGCCGATGGGGAAAAAGCGATTCACTTTGTTCATAATATCGTCTTTGTCCCATACAAGGAAGGATATAATCTGATAATGACCGTTGAAGTCGATCCGGATATGACCGTTGCCCAGACCTATCAGCTCTCGGAAAATCTGAAGGCAAAAATATTTAAACGCATTCCGGAAATACTTTATGCGCGCATCGAATTCAAACCGGACGGGGCCTTTTTCAGTATGCTCGACTCACAAACTATCGACAATATTGCAGAAGAGGATATTACTTGATGCATGGATAACTCCCTGCCCTCGACAGCGTCTACCCCACTGGGGCGGATCGCTTATTGCCTGAAAGGTGATTCCGGGCCGCTGCTTGCGGGGTTTCACGGTTCACCGGGGTCCATGGCGCAGATATCAGCGATCATGGATAAAATTGGCCTTGTTCCATCCCGGTGCCGGCGTCTTGTCATCGATCGCGCCGGCTATAACCGCACCCCGCTTGGCTCCCGCCGGAAAATGTCGGAACAGGCTGATCTGTTTGCCGCGCTGCTTGATGAACTTGATATTGAAGCGGTGGATGTAATAGTGGCCTTTTCCGGCGGAGGATTTATGGCGCTTGAATTTGCCGCGCGGCATCCGCAACGGGTAAAAAAACTCCTGCTGCTCTCGGCCGCGACCGCGGCACATACGACATACAGCCATTCCCTGCCGGCAAAACTGATGTTCTCTGTTCCGGGAATGAATATAATGGTTGGCCTGTCTTATATATTTCCCGGCCTTGCCGTAAGAGGCCTTATTTCATTTATGAGCAATTTTAACTCCGC
>JBAYCO010000377.1:0-4535 GCA_041668685.1 Victivallaceae bacterium
AACTGGTGAATTTGTCCATTGAGCGGCTGAAAAATTTCCCAAACCAGGCAGCGGCAAAAGGTTTTATGGTCGAAGAAGGCCTTTTAATGACCCAGGAAGAACGCGACGAGCAGGCGAAATGGGAAAAACTCATACCGGAATATCAATGGGATTATCCGTTGGAAGGCGGTTATTTGCTTCCCGAAGCGTTCATGTACCACCACGGGTTGCGGGATATGCCTGAAACCGTAAAGGATTATATCCGAGGTAAAGATTTTATCGATGCCGGAGCTTTCATCGGCGATTCCGCCCTGGCGCTGCATCAATACGGCCCCGCAAAAATTTTCTCTTTCGAAATTTCCGAGGTCAACGCGGACAAATACCGCCGGAATATGAAGGGCAATAATATTCCTGAGAAAGATTTTGAACTGATCATGGCGGGACTCAGCAATCAATGCGGAAAAATTTCATTCAACGACATCAAAACCAGCGGCAGCAACCTGAGCGCTGAAGGAAGCGACATGGTTGAATTGACAACGATTGACGAATTCGCGAAAAAACGCAATTTGCGGGTCGGTTTCATCAAAGCCGACATTGAAGGCTCAGAAAGTTTACTGGTGCGCGGCATGCAGGAAACCATGGCCAAAGACCGCCCGGTTTTGAGCATTGCCATATATCATAACCCGAAAGATTTCTTCGAAATAAAACCGTTCCTGGAATCCCTGGACATGAATTATAAATTCGTCATTAGAAAATTCAATCCCAGGATACTGGTTCCTTTATGGGAAACCTATCTGGTAGCCTATCCTGCGGAAATTGCAGAATAAAAACGTACCGCAAAGGTTTTATGGGCGCGGTTAGAGTTTTTTGGCTTTACTGTCAGACCTTGAGCTTCGACACGGCTGGGGACAGCCGTGGCTACACTGTATAACAACAAAAATTGTAGCCCCCCTTGTCCCCAGGGGCGCAAGAAACGTTGCGGAAGAAGGATTTTACTTATTTTCGTTAATAATATCGCGCAGTTTCAAAGCAGCTTCGCGCGCGGCGGCGGCAAAATTTTCCGTATTATCGGCATATATTATCCCGCGGGAAGAATTTATTATCAGCCCGAAACCGTCGGAAGCAGCGCCGTTTTCAAGAACTTTTTTAACGTCTCCGCCCTGGGCTCCCACCCCCGGCACCAGAAAAGGCATTTCCGGGCAGAGTTTACGGATTCTTCCGAGTTCTTCGGGGAAAGTCGCGCCGATTACCAGCAGCACGTTATTATTGTAGTTCCATTTGTCGCGGGCAAGAACAGCGACATGTTCAAAAACCGTCCTGCCGTCACAAACCAGTTCCTGAAGTTCGCAGGAACTGGGATTGGAGGTGCGGCAAAGAATAATCACGCCGCGCTCGACGTGATCCAGAAAAGGTTTCAACGTATCCAGGCCCATATACGGGTTCAGAGTCACCGCGTCCGCCTGATAGCGTTCAAACGCTTCACGGGCATACATCTGTGCGGTTGAACCAATGTCGCCGCGCTTAACATCCAGTATGACGGGTATTTCAGGATATTTTTCCCGGATATAGGCGATTGTCATTTTCAATTGATCATCGGCGTTTTGCCCGGCATAATAAGCAGCCTGCGGCTTGTAGGCGCAAACCAGATCGCAAGTAGCGTCAATGATCTGTTTATTGAACTCAAAAATCGGCAATTCAAGCGATTTCAGGCATTCCGGCAATTTGTTTAGATCAGGGTCAAGGCCGACACAAACCATTGAATCGTTCTTTTTCCAGATACTGTCGAGTTTTTCGAAAAAAGTCATACTGAATCCTTTTTATGCTTTTATTATATTTTGTTAATCTGAAAACTTAATATTTATATTGCCACCAGTAGGCCGGCTTTCGATGAAAGCGGCAATAAGCAACCATTATACAACCTGGAAACGTTTCATGTCGCCGGTCTCATCGAGACACGGCGCTACTTAAGCCCCGAAGTAAATATCAGGCAAAAGTTAAAAACTCAAACTTCTTCCAGGTCATCAAGAAGATTTTCACAATTTTTAGAGATGTTCTGCATGGCTTCTACGTATTGGAGAACCCGCTCCTTACTGCCGCAGAAACTTATGGCGCTTGAATTGCCGCCGTCCTCGGTAGGCATTTTCATATTACCAATAGCAATGAAGCCGTTAAAATGAACATCCGTCATCGGACTGATGAACATTTCCGAGTCCCTCAAAACAGTCAGGCCCGCCGTCCCGATAAATTCCCCCAGGGATTTAGGCATTATTTTACTGGTGAAATAATAAAATAAAGGATGTATCAGGGCGTAAAGTTCAAGCAGTTCATAGGTTTCGCTCTTGCCGAGCCGGGTAGCGAAAAGGTGACGGTTGAATTCACGCTGGTAAGCAATAAATCCTTTCAGCGGGTTTTCCGGCGTAAAGAATTTTCCGGGCCGAATAATAACCAAACTAAGGGTACGCTCCATCGGATAATCGACCAACAGGGACGTATCGACGGGAAAAACGAATTTGCGTTTACCCAGGTCTTCATGCTGGGCTATTGCCCAGATAAGCATGCTGGCAACGGTTGCCGGGCCTCCCATCTGTGAATAATATTTTTCATTTATTTTCTTGCGGAGTTTCAGGAATTCGTCAAAACATACATATATCCTGGCGCGGCAGACATTGCGGTTAAATTCATAGAATTCCCTTTCGGCCGCGGGACTTGACAGGGCCGGATATACGACTTTACCGCAGTTGCCCCATTCTTTTTTCAGCTCGGCAAGGGCTTCCTGCATGGGCATGCCGTCCACCGGAACGTGATGGTACTGAAACCACAAGTCAGCTTCGGCAAGGTTACTGGTAAAGCGGCAGAATATGTTCAAAAGGCCGAAACCCGGATGTCCGCGGTATTTGGTATTGGGAGTGGCGAATCTCTCCTTCATAAAGGTTTTGGGGTCGTCGGTCAATACATCAAACTGAATGAACGTCCCGTTCAGTATCCGGTTTACATACAAACGCAGTTCATGCTGTCGGGCCCGCGACATATTATACTGCCTTACTACCCACCAGGATAAACTCTTATGTATTTTCCGACTGCGTTTCAGGCCCGGAACGCCGCAAGTTTTATTACAGTAGAAAATTATCTGCTTCAAAGCTTTTTTCTTCAGCTCTTCGGACAGCATTACAAAGGCGGGCCGCGTTGAATCGAAATAAGGAATCAAATTCAGGATTCTTCCGTCTTCGGCAAACTCGACTTCCGTTATATCGGTAAAAAACACCTGTTTCCGGCGGTGCATCAGTATCCCGGCTTCACTGGTCCAGTGGCATGCCGGGGTTTTGCGCAAAAAATCCGCCAGGCGGCTTATCAGGACGGCTTTTGAAGTATCCAGTTCAGATGACATGTTCTTATGGAAATAATTCAGCCTGAACAGCGCCAGAATGAATTTAGTATGTTCCTTGCGCAGGAATATCCCGGAAGCTTTGCGCCAGCCGTTCTCCTCGGCTTTAAAGCCGATTTTCTTCAGCAGCTGCAGGCATTTCACGAAAAACATAAGGAAAACCGTTCCAAAGCTCCAATGGTCTATCAGCCGACTCATTTTCAGTTTATGTTTTCCTCCCTCGAACGGGGCCGTAAAATCATAAGCCGCCGGGCTTTGAGCCGCAGCCGTTTTTTTCTTTTCCGCCGCAACCGCTTCACCGGTTCCGTCAATTTCCTCGTCGGAAAGCCCCATGTCCTGTTTTTTGGATTCGAGACGGAGGAATTTACCGATTATCTGAGCGGTTTTCTCCGGCTGTTCCTCCTGCGGACAATGGCCGCATTCGGGTATGATCTTCAGTTTGGCTCCGGGAAGGTCGTGAAAGAAAAGGAAAGCGTCTTCAAGATCAATGATCGCGTCTTTTTCGCCCCAGATAAGTAAAGTCGGAATTTTCAGGGCGGACATCTTTTTGTGAAAGGAACGGATATTGGCGATCGCTATTTGTTTGGCCGCGCCGATTATACATTCTTTAGCGTTTTTAAGGCGCAGGACATCGGCATATTCCTTTATAATTTCCCCGGTTATCTTTTTCCGGTCGTAAAAGATCTGCTCAAGCACCAGTTTCGCCATCAAATCTTCGTCCGTCAGTTTTAAAAGCGGATTGCTCGGAGATACAATGCTGAGATCATCGATAAAATCGGGTATCTTCTGGAAAAGGCCGGCGGTATCTATCAGCACCAACTTGCGGACCCGCTCCCTTATTTCGTGATTAAACAGGGCAAGAAGGGAAATCGCGCCCCCCATGGAATGTCCTATCAGAAAAATATTTTTCAAATCTAGTTTCTGGATAAACTGGTCAAGTATCTGCGATTGATCAAATGGCGAAAGATAACCGTCGCAGACTTTTTCCGAATAACCGCATCCCTTCAAATCGAGCGCGACAAGCCGCAGGTTTTCCGGAAGGCATTGCATCATTTTCTGCCAGGTATAGGAAAATGACGCGAAACCATGCACGAATAAAATCGTCCGCCCGTTGCCGGAATCGGTATATGCTATTGATATGCCGTTTATATCTATATACTTGTAACTGTCTGCA
>JBAYCO010000378.1:0-4527 GCA_041668685.1 Victivallaceae bacterium
ACCAGAACCGTTTTCATTTCACAGTATCCCGTATTTATTGCCGAGTTTTTCGAGACAGCAGGCGGCTTCCCGTAATTGAGCCCGGCTATGGTTCGCCATAACATTAAAACGCAGGCGGCAGGTCTTGCTGCCAACCGCCGGAGTCGTGCCGATATTGCTGAATATCCCGGCGTCGAAAAGGTCGTTTTGAAATTTGCCCAGTATCCGGGTATCGCCGATAAGTATCGGGATTATCGCCGACCTGCTGCCCATGGTATTAAAACCAGCCTCGTCAAGCAGATTTTTGAAGAAGCTCACATTTTTCTGCAGCTTCCCAATTATCTGCGGTTCATCCTCCAGAAGCTTGATTGTTTCAATTACGCCGGCCGCAATTGACGAGGGCAGAGCGCTCGAGAAAAAGTAGGATCTGGCGTAATACTTCAAATACTCGATCATCGCCGCCGGGCCAGCGCAAAAACCGCCGACCGCGCCGAGCGCTTTGCTGAACGTGCCATAATGAATATCGACTTTATTCACGCAACCAAAAGTGGAAGCCGTACCGCGCCCGTTTTCGCCAACCGCAAAAAAACCGTGGGCGTCATCGATCATCACTTTAGCCCCGTAGCGCTCTCCCAGTTCGCAGATCTCATCCACCGGCGCGAAACTCCCTTCCATAGAAAACACGCCGTCGCTGATGATAAGCCTGCCGCGCTGCGAATCCGGCAGCGACCTGAGTATTTTTTCCAGATGCCGGGTATTGCGATGCAGATAACATTTGAGTTTGGCACCTGAAAGGATCGCCCCATCGAAGAGCGAGGCGTGATTTGCGCTATCACAAATGATGACGTCATTTTCCCGGCAAAGCCCCGAAATAACCCCGAGATTGCCGGAATAGCCGGAAGGGAAAATAAGGGCTTTTTCGGTTCCCAGGAATGCCGCTAGACGTTCCTCAAGTTCAACATGCAGTTCAGTCTGTCCCGAATACAACGGCGGCGAACCGGCACCGTAACCGTATTTGTCGTATGATTTTTTGACCGCCGCGATAATTCTCGGATGGGTATTTATACCGAGAAACGAATTTGAACCAAGCATTATCATATTCTGCTCAGAACCGTCCCGCCGACGCACCCGCGTAAGCGGTTTGACCGCTTCCAATAAAACCATCCCCAGGCCGTCGAAATATACCGGCGGTTTTTCAATTAAATGCTTATACAGGTTTTTCGCCTTTTCCATAATACATTCGTTACCAGCCGGCTTGAGATAGCTTTCGAATATTTTATCAGACATTCCTCACCGTTTCCTTTTCTTAAAGCTGCGCTCATAATATTCGGCGGTTACTTTGAGATAATCCGTTTTCAGGCAGGAACGGTAACAAGGAGGAGGCTGCCGCATTTCGCCCGCTGCCGCGCCGTTCCTGAAAAAACTGACTTCAGAACAGACCGAAACGGTGGGACAAGCCGAACCAATCCAAGTGAATGCCGGATGGTTTTTAAACTCATCTGCCCGGTATTCAGGAGCCAAAAGCAATAATTCATATTCGCCGGCTCCGCCTATCAGGCCCATTTCCGGGGGCAGATCACATTTCAACAAATCCGGGGCAAACGGGATCATATCAATATCTATTTTAAATTCAAGAAACGGATTTACTTTTCTCAAGCTCCATACTGCATCGCAAAACCCGCCGCTGGTATCGGTACAGGCAGAAGCAAATTCGCCGATAATATCCGCCTCATCAAGCCTGAGTTCGAAACGCGGAATATCCGCCCCCCGCAACAGGGCCGCGTTAGCGTCCCCGCAAGCACCCGTGATCCAGATATCCTGTTTTTCCCGCTGTCCAACAACACGGGTTACCGCATTATGCCTGACTTCGCCAAAGGCGATCCCGGAATACCGCCAGTTCGCGGCGCTGCCAGTATCGCCACCCAATAGAAAACAATCACAGGCGTCCAGTACCTCCAAAACCCCGTCCGTTAATTTTTTATAAAAAATATCACGGTCGGCAATTGAACGTAAAAGCGTCTGCATGAAAAACCCCGGCTTTATGCCGCACGCAAAGAGGTCGCTCAACGTGGCGACCGCCAAGTTCCAGCCGATAACTCGGGAATCTTCATGAATGAAAGAATCTTCTTCCGCCGAAAACTCGTCAACGGTAAACGCCCACAGGGAACCGTTCAGGAGAACGATTTCCGCATCCGCTTCAAACGCTTTGTTGAGCTGCGCCGGCGACTGACGGCGCTTCCTGCTGATATATTCAATAAAATCATATTCCTTCATATCGAGCTTCCGCGTAAGTTTATTTTCCGCTCGGCTATCCGCACCCGTAAAGGCAGATAACCATGATGATCACCGTCAAATTCTATCCCCAATCCGGCCGGACCCGTCAGTTCAATCGGCCCATGGGTCATATCACGGAAAATCCCATTGCCTTCCCGCCCGGCGCTGCCGTTATACAAGCCGGGGAATAGTTTAAGCATCCCCAGCCTTGAAAAGCCGCTGAGCACCCATACGCCAAGCTGCCGGTCGTCAGGAGCCAACGCGAAATTTAGTTTCAGGCCGGAGGCGATAAAAGGATTTTTTATGATCGCCAGATGATTAGCTGATTCGAAAAAATAACTTTCGGAATTTATTTTCAACTGGAAATTATATTTTTTCCCTTTTAAGACAGTTTTAGCCAGAGCCAAACCGGTACCTAATTTGTCTCCCGCGTATTTTCTGATTCGGTTGGCGGTTTCCGCCACATCCCGACCCAAACCGATATTGCAGGAACAGGCGAAATAACCGGTAACTTTCCGGCCGCTGACATTTACGTATTCAATTTCCGCCAGGTCTACTTCCCGGCATTTATTTTCCACTAAAGCTTTTACCGCTTTTTCCGGTTTAATCGAAATATTGTGAAAAGCGCAGAAATCAGGGCTCGTCCCGGAATAAAGCACCCCCAACTGGAGTTCCTTGTTTTCGCTCCCGGCGATGCCGTTTAGAACCGCATTAACGGTACCGTCACCGCCAACCGCCACCGCCACGTTGAAATTCCCATCTTCCCGCGCCAAGCTGACGCACTGTTCAATTGACTCCGAAACAAATGCCTCGTAATCAACCTCATAAGCATTTAACTGCGCGAGCCATGTGTCCCACAATAAACGCCCTTTACCGGAACGGGATGACGGATTCATGATTAGACGGTATTTCATTGGTAAATTCCCAGTTTTTCGTAAATCGGGGTAGCTTTACCCGTTTCGTGCCCGTTGAATAATTCTTCTGTTAACGGCCATGGAACCGGCGTCGTCTTCAGGCCGTGTTTCATGATCAGTTCATTTATCGCCGCCGCTTTGGAGCAGCAAGGCCAGTCAGTGCGCGGAATCGGGAAAAATAAACGCATTCGTTCATAAATTGCTGAAAAGGATTCCTTACCGACATTGCCGAAAGAAAAATTCAGGAATTCGCAAGGCTGGATTTCTCCGTTGGCGTTTATATAAAAACGGTCAATGCCTCCGGCCGTACACCCCAGCATCGTCTCCTGTTCTTCAAAAACCTGCGCGGTCAATACCGGATAATCCTTAGCGGCACGACTATTGTAAAACTCGTGGGCCCGTTGGGCAATCTTAACGGCTTCAGCATTTTTTTGCGGGTCGGCTTTGCGTCCAAGCCAGCATCCTGAAGACTTTGCATGTATCAACTGTATAAAATCACAGTCGAGCTTTTTAGCCAGTTCCATAATCCCGTCGATACCGCCGGCAATGATCGCATCCTCTTCAAGTACGGTATTGAACCCGGTACATAATCCGGCCCGTTTACAATCTCTTATGAAGTCGCAGGATAATTGCCACGAGTTCTCGATACCCGTAAAAGCGTCGTGCTCTCCGGGCATGACAGAATGCATAGAGGTCATAATCCCGAAAACTCCGGCTTTTTTTAGTTCCGCAAGCATTTCACGGGTATAGCCGGCCCCGGTTGAGTTTACCCATATTTCCGCTCCTTCCAGAACTTTTAACAACTTCAGCAGCCGGGAGAATTTCAACAGCGGTTCGCCGCCTTCCACTGCAAAAGCGCAAATCCCGAAATCACGCATTTCAGCGGCAGTCCTGAGCATGGTATCTCCATCAAGGTCAGCTCCCCGGTCCAGTTTCTGATAACAATGCCCACATTTATAAGTACAGGCTTTGGTTATCGAAAAAACAACGCTGATAGGACGCGGCGGAACATGCATCAGCTTGGCGTCCATGGCTTCGAAAAATGCCCGGCTCGGATAAGCGGGCATATAAAAATCCAGCTTGTATAAATTGTCGCCGACTTTCAGCAGTTTGTGGCGGCTGAACAAAAAGGTAAACTTCAATGCCCGGAAAAGAAAACGGCAATAATTTCTTATCCCCCCTAAATCTTTTACGCGCGGCAGGTAACGAACCGGAACTTCAATTAAAAGTTTCAAGTAGAATAAAAATTTCAGAAATCCGGTTATTTTCTTGTGTTCATCAGGATTTTGCATCTTTATAAAGTCCGAACAGAAAATCAATAAAAATGTAACTGGCGATCATCAGATAAAGCGCCAGCGGG
>JBAYCO010000379.1:0-4521 GCA_041668685.1 Victivallaceae bacterium
AGGATTGGCCAGCGGAAGAATTACTGATTTATCAATTCCCCACTTATCCATATCATACAGTAAATCTTCTCCGGTGAACGAACCGTGCCCGCTTGGGGTAAGTTTTGCAAACTGCGGATATTCGCCGTAAGTTATATGTTGATGAATATCAATAATCATGACTCATCCTTTTCTTTTCGTTAAATTTAGATTTAAGGGTTAAGTTTTTAACCTCAAAAACTGATTACTTGAGTACGAAATCTTGCATTTCGCACGAATCTTATAGTTTTTTATTATCTATCCGTATTCAATTTTATCATACTATTATCATTTCCTCATTTTGGGGACGTTTATTAATTTTATTGCTTCGGGATTGCCGCCTAATTCTTCGGCAAGCGACCGAGATACGGCTCTATCGACCAGAATATTTCCGAGTTCCGCGATCTGGATTCCTTTTGCTCCCGCTTCTTTAGTAATGCGGATTTCCAACTTCATACGTTCCGCTGTTTTCCGGTCCTTGACGTATTTTCCCCGGCAATAAAAAGCAATAAAAGGCGCACCAATACTATGGGCGTGGTATTTATTTTCATCCCGAACCACGATTTCACTGTATTTTTTTATCTTTTCAAATTTCCAATGAGGTTTGAAAAACCAGGCAACGGTTTGGCCGCAATAATCAACCGGCAAAAGGTTTCCGTATAAAATATGAGGCATAAATGCAGGATAAATATGGCAGGTAGTTTTTATCTCAGGCTTGACTGACTTACCATAGGCGATGACCAAGTCATAAAACCTAACCAGACATTCTTCTGAAAATCTGTTTTCGGCATCTTGCTTTGACATTCCCGGATGCGCATTGAAATAATCTTTTCGTGCCCGATTGCAGGAATGGCAATAACAGCCGTGAAGATTATCATATCCGACAAAATCCAATGCGATTCCATTAAAACCCAAGCTGATTGCTTTATCAATCGCCCGTTGTGCATTTTCAACGGCATCCGCCTGATTGAAACAAAACCTGCGTCCCTTCTTATGGGCTATCACCTTACCAATGTCCTTATCCAATGGTTCGCCACCAGCCTGAGAACTCACGGGGAAATCGTACTCTGTTTTCAATAACTGCTGTTTAACTTTTGAAACAGGATTAATACAGTAATAGGATTCAATATTATGCTTACGACATACCTCGACAAAAATTTTCGGGAATTTCGCCTGGGCCTGACTCCACTCCATGGCATTGAAACCCAGATTTTTTGCCTGCCGGACGCCGTATTCAATGTCCTGCTTATTACCGCAGGGTAAAGTCCAGCACCAGGTCATTTTCCAGTTCAGTTTATTATTTGATTTCATTTCATCAAAAATCAAAAATCCCCAGCGTGACGGAAGATGACAATTAATAACACCCAACACTGGCCAAGTCCAATAGATATGCTTACTTCGTCTCCGCCGTTCCGGAGCAAATTCCGGTTTATAAACAGCACCGGCATGGAGTCTCCATTTCTGTCCCGGTTTGGGTGGGCAATCACCTTTTGAAAATGGCTTTAATGCTGTCCAGGGAATGGCTATTTCCACAGTCCAGCCCTGATCTTTATCTTTTGAATAGTTCAATGTACCCTGAATTTGAACGGCACTTTGCAAGCCTCCACAATTCCAAAACCAATCATAACGTTCTGCCAGGATAAATTTTTTGTTATCATTGAAGAATATACCCATTTTATTACATTCTTTTTCATTATTAGGGTATTTTAAGATTAGATCAGCCACATTATTAATTGGGTTGATATGTATTTCCACATAATTCAAGCCGTCAGCATCGGGATCAACGAATAGTTTGACAAAAGTATCCCGGAACATTATTTCAGACTCACCTGTCCAAAGCTCATGTCTCGGACGCCCCCGATAATTCGCCCCACGTTTCCTGTCACCGTAAAAAGCCACAACATTTTCATCAGAGATATTATATCCCGCATATAGATACTGACTATCCCAAAGCAGACGGGCAAAAGAAGGTTTTGGAGGAACAGAACCATCAGCCAAACCTCGAAAATAAATTTTTTCAGCCTGATTCCATACAGGTTCGGCTAAATATCCATCTATTTTTATAGAACCATCCGGAATTTTCAGGCAATGACAAACTGGATTTTCAGGTTTTGCGGAAGCAAGAAGATTTGCATTTCCGGCCCCTAGAACTACTACTTGGGGCAAAAGCAAAATGTCAAAAATATAAATTAAATATTTCAGTAATAGTTTAGTGTTTAAAAGTTGCTTCCACTGAAAAAAATCCATTTTCTCCCCAGACCAACTGTTCTGAACCGTTTGTTGATTCATACTGCCTCTATGTTAAGTTATTGTGATTTCTCGAAAAACTTCCATTTTGAATTCTGCTAATTAAAAATTAACTTCTTGATAATTTTCTTTATAAACCCCGGTTATCCCATATTCCTGAAGCTTCTGTTCCTGGGATAACTCGACATGGGCATCAATAAACCAGCAGTTTGCCATTCCCTGATGTCTCATATGTATTCTTTTATTATTCAAGTTGGTAAATATGAAAGCCTGATTCGGGAAATTGGCATGGCTAGGACCGTAAACAGTATCAGCAAAATGAACATAACGAGACGGAGTTAATATTTTATTGAAGTTAAGGAAAAATACATTTCCGCTTCCGAGACGATATGCGCTTGGAATTGAATAATTGGCTCCGTATGTATAATACATAGACCAGACTTGCGGATATTGTGAAGGGCAAAGAAAAACTTTTTTATTAGTTATATAGTTATTTTCAAAAAAACAGGAACTCCAGGTGATTTCAGTATCGCCTATATATTGGCAAAATAATATTCCGTTGAAATCGTTCACGTAAGAGAAAGCGGCTAACCCGCATTGTTTCAAATTTCCCGCACATGAAATTGTTTTCGCTTTTTCCCTCGCCTTGTTAAGAGCCGGCAACAGCATTGACGCGAGAATCGAAATAATAGCGATCACTACGAGGAGTTCGATAAGCGTGAAGCTCGATCCTGTTCCAAGCGTTCGTTTTTTCATTTTTAACCTCCTTGAATTATTTGGGTTTTCTATTTTTTTCCTGCCTTGCGCGGGACAAAACCTTGTTGATCATTATCCTTCCCGTATCAGGCTGAATTATCTTTTTGTTTAATATCTGCTTTCAGTGTTATGCCGACAGGTTCTCTTTGCCTCCCTGATGCCAGATCCATAACTAAATCAAATGCGGTTTCAGCCATTTGTCGAACCGGCTGCTTTGCCGTGGCAATCACATTATCATCTGCTTCCTCCCAGACATAATCAAAGGTAACAACAGGTTCCGTAAAAAACTTAGGTATCTGCTGTTCTTTCGCAAAATTCCTGATGCCATGGATAATAGAAAGACCTGTAACAAAAAAACCATCCGGCGGATCCGGCATTTGCAACAGTTTCTGCGCCGTATCATAGCCGCGTTGCAGCCCGGTTCCGGAATCTTCGGTAAAAATATAATTTTGATCAAGTCCAAGGCCCAGTTGTTCCAGGGCTTCTTTATAGGCGGAAAAACGCGTAAGTTCATGATAGGTATTCAAACTGGATGTGATGAAAGCTATTTTCCGGCACCCTCTTGCATACAATATTTCCATCAACTTCAAAGCGGCGGTACGGTTGTCAATATCGACAAAACTCATCCCGTTACCTCCCTGCGGTTCCATGGCAACCCAGACAACCGGGAAATTTTTGTATTGAAAATATTTCTCCCATTCTTTCACATGTTTTATTTTGGGGTCCAATACCAGCGCGCCGAGATAATTTGCCTTGCTGGCCAGGGAGTTCAGAATATTGTAATCGAACGAGGCATCCGACCCGGGTTCGGGACATCCGGTAAAAGTGTTTATATAACCGCCGCTAATGCATTTCTTGATAATGACATCAATAAGCGTACTGAAATAATTATCATGAATTTTATTTTCGGCAATAGGCAGGACGGCAATAATTCCTTTTGCCGTCGAATGTCTTTTTTTTACAATTTCAGAACCGCGGCCCTGCTTCCTGATAATATACCCCTGGGTTTTCAAGGCGGACATTACTTTCGAAACAGTCATCCTGTTAACCGCCAATTTGTCCGCAACCGCGGTTTCGCAGGGAAGCAGATCGCCAATGTTCCGCTTTTCAATTTCCTCTATGAGAAAATCATAAATTTGTTCATATTTGGACTTGATCTTTAACATAACCTGACCTTACAGGGTTAAATGATGATTTGATCATCAAAGTATATTATATATCCAATGAATAGAAATGTCAACTTTGACATGTGATAAAAATACAAAATCTTGGATATTCGTATCCGGTCAGTGGAAATTAATGACCTTTATTAAAGAGCTCCGCAGGAGCGATTTTACAGTAGCCATGGGTGTAAACCCGTGGGAAACGCGTCTCTGCATGGTTAAGCTCCGTAGGAGCGGCTAATCAAACCGAGGTCAGTCGCTCCTACGGAGCTTGAATGTTTAAATCTTTTGTTCCACGGGTTTACACCCATGGCTACTGTAAAATCATCCCTCCGGG
>JBAYCO010000380.1:0-4482 GCA_041668685.1 Victivallaceae bacterium
TATCGCGGTGCGCCGTTTGCCGGTGGAAATGGTTTTGCGGCAATATTTGAACGATGTCCGGCCCATGCACGCCGAATATATCGAGCCGTACGGTAAATATGCGGACTTGCTGCTGGACAGCAATTTTACCAGTTCTTCAGACAATCTTAACAAAGCTGCACTGTTTTTAAAAGCGCGATTCGCTGACCTATGAGACAAAGCCGATATACATTGAGAGGAGACGCCGCATTTGATAAAATGCTGGACGGATATCTCTCCGCCATAGCGGAAACCGTAAAAACTTCCGGTTTTGCCCGCAGCATTGCCGCGATTGTTCTCGGCGGCGGCTACGGACGGGGGGAAGGCGGCGTCATGATTGGTCCGGACGGGGAAAAGAAATTGTATAACGACTTGGATTTCTTTGTCATAACCGAAAATGTAAGTCTTGGGGAGCGCGGGAGAATAGACCGTTTTCTGTCGGATACGGGGCAAAAGTTCAGTAGTGAAATCGGCATCGAGGTTGATTTCGGCCGGGCAAAAACTTTGAAACAGCTTTCCCGGATGCCTCTGACCATGATGTGGCAGGAATTGAAAGAAGGACATCGGGTTGTTTACGGCGATAAGGATGTTATGCGGTATCTGCCGGATTTTGAACTGAATGATCTGCCCCGGATGGAGGGGCTGCAACTGCTTTTGAACCGGGGAGCGGGAATGCTGCTGGCAAAGCGGTTGCTTGAGGAAAACGCTGATTCCCCGAAAGACCTTGATTTTATAGGTCGCAACCTGTATAAAGCGGCGCTGGCCTGCGGTGATGTTTTTTTGCTGGTGCAGAAACAATATTGTCTTTCGCTGCCGGAAAGGCTGGCGCGCCTTAAGGAACATGGCGGGAAAAAAGCTGATCCGCATGATGTTGACTTATATGAAAAAGCGGCGGAGTTTAAACTTTCTCCCCGGATTTTTACGATGCCCGAACTTCTTGAACTCCAGAATTCGGTAATGGCGCTTTATGAAAAAAACTGCCGGTATTTTTTCAGTATATGTTACGGCGTCGCGCTTAACAATTTGCAGGAAATGGACAACGCTTTCGATGAGAAAGATCCTTTCAATAAAGACAGACGCCCGGCGACGACCGTGAAAAATTTTCTTTTTAACTTTATCTTTATGCGGCGTTTCGGATGGCGTTATATGTTTTCAGGGAAAAATCCCCGTCTCGGCCTTTTGCGGGTTTTACTCGGTTTGTTGTTTGAACATTGCCGTTCCGGCAAGTATAATAAGCATGTACAGGAAAAGCAGTTTTTTATATGCTGGAACAAAATTAGTTAATGTCTTGCTCAACCGGGAAAAATACAATAGATGGCGGATATATATAAAAGCTCGGAAGAAGAACAAACTATCCTGGGCGGAATAGATTTTGATATTTTTAAATATGACCTTCGGGTTTTTTTTATTTCGCTTTATCGCCGTCTGCCTTTCCTGATGCTCATTCCGGTTTCCGTTATGGCGTTGACCGTCGCTTACGTATACAGCCAGCCGAAAAAATGGAAGTCTACCTGCATATTGTTTAAAAGCGTGCAGGAGGATCGCTCCAAGGACAACGAACTGTCCACTTTGCGAAAACCGCTGTCGGCTGAAGTTATCAAGGAAATGGTGCGTTCCAAAAGCAATATGCGGGCCGTAACCAAAAACTTGAAACTGTCCATGACGGTGGAAGGTTTGTATGGTTCCACTGAAGTTACCGTCGGGGAAAAAAACCAGAATATGATCAATATCACCGCCACCACCGATAATCCCAGGAGTGCCGCCGATATTGCGAATGAGCTTGCCAAGGTGTTTCTGGATAATTATGAAAAAATGATGAACCGGGCGGTGCAGAAAAGATATGACTATTTCGCGCATCAGAAAATTGTGGTTCTGGACAGGATCCAGAAACTTGAAGACGAGAAGGAAGCTTATCTTGAAAAACACCATGTTAACGAAAAGGACTTGGAACTCGCGAAAGACCTGAAGGATCTTGCTGAACTTGATGATAAGATGATTAAAACCGAAGGCAGGCAGAAAGCCCTTGAGATACAGGTTAATGAGTATAAGGAAAAAATAAAGAAGCTTGACCGGGAAGTAAAGCTTTCATATGAAATTACCACGGTTGATGATACCGAGCTGGTATTGAAGAAGAACGAACTGGCTGCACTGCGCCAGCGTTTTACGGACATGAATCCCAAAGTCAAAAAAGTCATAGCTGAAGTTGCGGCCATGGAGAGAAAAATAGAAGCGGAAAAACAGGTTAAACGTCCTCCCGGAAAAATTATTTACGGTACCAATACTCAGCTTACCAGCTTGGAAGAACAGATATTCAAGGCGGAAACCGAAATAAAAAGCTTGCAGTTCGAACTGGAAAGATATGCCAAAGAAAAACCTAAACTTGTGGCGAAAATTGACGGGCTCGCCCAAACCTCCGACGATTACAGCGAGATAAAACGGAGAATAGCAGTGGCCCAGGAATTGCTGAGAAAAATAGATATCGGCGTCACCGAAATGGGGCTGGCATTGAGTTCCAATGTCTGCGACCTCAGGGTATTTGAACAGGCTGAACCGCCGGTTTATCCTTCTACTGACAAACGCCGGAAAAAACTCATTTTCGGATTTGTAGTTGCGGCGCTGCTGGGAGTTATCTGCGCGATTGTTTCCGAGGTGGTCGATTTGACCGTAAAATCGAGGTTCGATATTGAGCATGTTATGCACATTACGCCATTGGGCAGCCTGCCCCGGATCAATGAAGTCAGGCTGAAAAAATTCTATTCGGCCGTTCAAATCGTTTTCGGTAAAATATTTAAGGCGGATATTGACAGTCACAGGAAAAATGTGCTTATCGCCTTCGGCGACGTAGGCGGGGAAACCGGAAAAACGTTTTTTATAAAGAAATGTATCGATGTTTTTGGCCCGATGAATAAGAAAATCCTTTATATTTCCAGTTGCAGTGAATTGGCTTCCGGGCTTGTCAAATATAAGATTAACGATTATATTTACAATGAACAGGAAATAGATGTTGAACTGGCCGAAGAAAATAACGACCATCTTTATTTTCTTCTGGACAATTACAGTTATATTGTACCGATGAAGTCGACTCAAATTGAAAATTTTTTGAACAATTTTAAAAATTATGATTTTATTTTTTGGGAATTGTTCGATTTCAAAAAGAACGAACCCCTTTTTGTAACAATCTGTTCGGTTGCGAATTCTACTGTTTTGATGGCTAAATTCAGGAAAACGAAAAAATTGGCTATGCTTAAATGTGTTAAACATCTGAAGGAACATCAGGTTGAAAATATCGGCGCTATCGTTAATTCAGTTGAAAAAAGATATTTTTCCAAAGGGGTCTAATATATGAAAGCCGGGGCGCCAATGAAATTCAATTTTGTTTTAGCTGCCGCTGCCGCCTTGTGCTTTTGGGGTATTGCCGGCTGTCACCATACGGTTATGCCGCAGGTGCCGCTCAAACTTGCTCAGAAGCAGGAACTGGAGGAAGTGCGGATTGACCGGAAAACCCCTGAAGAAATAAGAAAAGAGCTGGTGGCATTACAGAAAGTTAAACCGCAGGCGTACCGGATTGCCGGCGGGGACGTATTCAATTTTTCCGTCTATGATAACCTTGAATTGCAGGAGAAAGGGCTGACGGTGACTCCTGACGGCTATGTCAGCATATCTTTGACCGGGCCGGTGAATATCGGCGGCCTGACTATAACCGAGGCGACTAAAAAAATCGAAAAGGCGCTCAGTCTATATATCCGCAACCCTAAAATATCCCTGGCGCCGATCCAGATTCAAAGCGCCAGTTTTACTATCCTCGGCAAAGTAAACCGGCCCAACCGCTATCCTCTTTCCCAGAACACCCGGCTGACTGACGCGATTGCCTTGGCCGGCGGTTTTGTCATGGGGCTTTTTGACGGGGACTCCGTCGAGATCGCCAACCTGAATGACGCCTATATAATGCGGGAGGGAAAGATCCTGCCGGTTGATTTTGTGAAAGCCTTGTACGAAGGAAATATGCTCAATAATATTCCCCTGATGAACGGCGATTATATTTATGTCCCGTCAAACTTGAATACGTCGGTCTATGTCATGGGGGAGGTTAACAATCCTTCAAGTATCGGATACAAAAAGGATTTGACGCTCCTGCAAGCCCTGACGTATGCTCGCGGATTGACCGTGGAACATTCGGAAATGGTGCTGATCATTCGCGGCGGAGTGGTGAATCCGAAAGTCTATAAAGTCAATATCGACAATATCCTGGATGGCGATGGCTTTGATTTTACGTTGAATCCTAACGATGTTGTTTATGTACCGAAAGGCGGATTATCCCAATACAACGACATGATCAGAAAAATTGTTCCAACCATTGCCGCGCTTAACCTCCTGGCCGGTACTTTCGGGAATAGCGGCAGCGTTGCGGTCGGGGGCGTCGGCGCGGGGGGAGATTAAGTCGTTTTTAATCTGAAAAGGTAGAGA
>JBAYCO010000381.1:0-4479 GCA_041668685.1 Victivallaceae bacterium
ACCATCAGGGTTATCACCCGCTCCATACTTTGCGTAAACGACCAGGTAACTCCGGCCAGCATCAGGATCGTCGGAGTATAATATCCGGCATAACGGTCAATAATACGGACAATCGGCGTGCGGGAGCTTTCCGCCGCCAGGATCATGTCCTTTACTTTTCCTAAAGTAGTGTCTTCGCCGACCTTGGTAACTTCCATTTCTATCTGGCCGGTAAGGTTCTGGGTACCCGCAAAAACATCATCGCCGACATCTTTGTCGAGCGGCAGGGACTCACCGGTAATGGA
Organism: Victivallaceae bacterium; assembly: GCA_041668685.1. Lineage (GTDB taxonomy): Bacteria > Verrucomicrobiota > Lentisphaeria > Victivallales > Victivallaceae > JAHOYW01. The sequence continues at coordinate 285 of JBAYCO010000381.1, forward strand.
CGCCTGGTTAACCGCACTCTCGCCTTTCAGCACACGGCCGTCCACCGGGAAATTTTCACCGGGACGAACGCTGATAATGTCGCCGACTTTAAGTTCAAGCGCCTGAACTTCCACTTCGCGGCCGTCAACGATCTTCCGGGCGGTGCTGGGAGTAAGTTTTACCAGCTCTTCAATGGAACGCTGGGCTCCGCTGGCGGTTCTGGATTCGATGATAATCGTCGCCAGCAGGAAAAACGCGATAATCCCGGCAGTCTGGAAATCCCCGCCGGCCATAGCGGCAAGAATCGCCAGCGCGACCAGTTCGTTCATGTAAACCTGGCCTTTGACCAAATCTTTGATAGCGGTAAAAACAATCGGGAAAGCCAATGCCGCCGCCCCGATAATCGCGCTGAAACTGGCCGCGAAAGTCTGTTCCGGCAAAAGCCATCCCAGAAGATACGAATTAATGATGAATAAACCGCCGGCGACAGCCAACCCGACCTTTCCCATGGAGCGCTCGTGACCGACGCCCTCGGAGATATTTCCGCAGACCGGGCAGGTCATGCCTTTCCCGTGCTGATGTTTATGTTCAGATCCGGCATGATCGTGTTCACAATGAGTATGTTCTTTAGTCATTTTCATGCCCCTTCCTTTGAGTCTTTATTCTTTTGTTTGATCAATTCAGGATTGATCTTTATGCGAACCTCCTGCTTACCCTGAGCACGGACTGGAATAATATACTTTTGCGAGATTTTGTCGAGCACCTCGGACAAAGTATTATTGTACAGGGCCATCAAAACCGTATCGGGGTTGCGTTCGTATTCTTTGTAAATGCTTTCAAAGTAAACGCTGTCAGCCTTTGCCTGGGTCACCACGAAAGTCTTGTAAACCGTGGCGTCAGCCTTGATCTGGACAACTTTCGTCTGGACATTGTTTTCTTCCCTCACTTTATATTCTTTCGCCTTGTCCACTAAAGCGGAAGCCGCGGTCCCGGCATTCGTAACGGCGGTAAACGCGTCTTTGGTTTTCAACGGCGGGGCGACATTGTTAAGGTCAAGCCCGATGATTTCCACGCCGCAGTTCATTTCAGCAACGCTTTTGCGGAGCAGGCTCAAGACCCGGTCTTTATAAAACAGTTTCTGTTTAGTCAGGATATCATCAACCAGCATCGAAGCGGTCACTTTTATCACCGCGTCATGCAACAGGGAAGTCAGCAGGGTGCGGGGGCCGCGGGGACCGGGAATTTCGCTCTCTTCAATTTTATCCGGGCCCAGCGGGTCTTGCGGCCACGAAGTATTTCTATAATACTCCTCAGGATTGATAATCCGGTAATTTATCGCCCATTCAGTATGAATGATATTGGCGTCGCCGGTAATCAGATAGGCATCCTGTCCGGGGACAAGAGGCCTGCCCTGCGGTGGCTGCCCCGGTATTTGGGGACGCTTGGCCGGCAGGAAACTAACGGGCAGAATTTGCCGGTTGGTCCTGAAAGTAATAAAGCGGTGTATCGGATAAGGCATGAACCAATGCCAGCCTTCATTAAAAGTACCCACATATTTACCGAAACGCAGCACGACTACCGCTTCCTGTCCTTTCTGCACATGGAAGTAACCTTCCAGCGTCAGGAAACGGATAAGCATTCCAAGTATTACAACTACGAGGAACACGAAAACAATCTGCATGCTCCTCACCAGCGATTTCATTCCGGATTCGTACAGGGTATCCTGTTGTTCCCTGACGTCCCTGTTTGTATTTAAGTTATCCATTTATCAATTTCTCCGGTGATTATTTTTTTTGCGGACCGGCGATTTTGAGCTTTTCGGCATCCATTTTGAAAACATCGAACGGAGCCGAATCGGTATCGAGGATCAAAGTGGTTTTTGATTTCATGATCGTCCGGAGAGAATCAAGTTTGCGGAGGAAAGCGGCAAGTTCCGGGCTCTTCTTGTAAGCAGCATAGTATCTCGCGGCCTCGGCGTCGCCTTGCGCCCGTATTTCTTTGGCCTCGGCGGTCGCTTTCGCTATAATGTCGTCGCGTTTGCGGTTTATGTCAGTCCTTATCTTCTGGGCTTCGCTTTTGCCTTCCGCAAGGAATTTTTCAGCTTGGACTTTGCGTTCCTGGATCATGCGGTCAAAAACGCTTTTGCTGATGGATTCAGGAATGTTCAGCGAGTTGATCCCGACAAAGCTGACATCTATTCCCGAAGGCTCCGCTTTGACCTTGAGCTCTTTCAGTATTTCATCCTGAATTTTAGTCAGGCACATTTTTTTGGAGTCGACATTCACCAACTGCCCGAAATTATAACGTCCGAAGACTTCGAGCGAGGTGCCGCGTATCCAGTTATTCAACTGCACCTCACCTTGGGGAATAGTAACAAACGAGCTGTAAAATTTCAGCGCGTCCGATATCCGGTAATTAATAAAAATACTGATTATGATATTCTGGCTGTCCCGGGTTGAAGTTTCCTGTCCGTCCTTGCCGATAGTACCGGAAAAACAACGGGTACGGCGGTCAAAACGGTATACTTTCTGGATCGGATAAGGCCAGCGGAGGTGCAGACCCGGCTTAACAGGTTCTTCACTGGGTGTCCCAAGCGTTGTAACGATCGCGGTTTCGGTTTCATCGATCTGGAACGAAAAAATCGCCACCAGGAAAAACGCGGCAACGATAAAGCCTAAAAGAACGGTCGGCCAGTGGGTGAAAAATTTATTATTCTCAGTCATGGTTTCCAAACTCCTTATTTATATAGTATTTTTGATTTTTATTTCGGGGTAATAGCGTCAAGATCCGCGTCAATCAGATCCAGGCGCTGTTTTTGTTCGAAATTCAATTCGTATATCTGATACGGCATTGAGGAACTGACAATAAATTTACGCACATCAGCGGTGTCCTGTTCGAGTAAAGACAGGTACGTCCGCAATTTATACATACCGGGCATAATTTTGTAGGCCTTCAACTGCTTTTCAAAACGTTCGCTTTCCGCTTTGGCAACGGTTTGAACTCGATAACTGGAAGCTTTGGCTTCCGATATGATCCGTTCTTTTTCCGACTCAATCAGGGGCAGCGTACCGGAATAATAAGCCTTTGCCTCAAGAATCCGGGTTTCCTTTTCTTCAAGCGCTTCAATAACTTTCTGGAAACTTTTGGAAACGTCACCCACCGGCGGATGCACACCGAGTATATTAACTTCGACAATTTCGACTCCGAGCCCGATTCGGTCAGTCACTTCCTGGATTCTCGAATGCAGGGCTTCTGAAGCCTTCTGCCGCCCATAAGACATCACCGACATGAAATCAACACTGGCGAAATACCTTGTCGCTTCCAGTTGGCCGATATTTTTCAGTATCTGTTCCGCATCCCGGTAGCGGTAAGCGAAATCAATAAGTTTGTCTTTTTTGATGCGGTACTGAATAGGCATTGTCGCCCCCAGGAAGGAAAGCGGTGTGGCATTGCTTTGTTCCAGTAAACTCTTTGCCGCAACCGGGGTATTTTTCATTTTTTCGGCAACCGCCTGAATAAAAGCGGCATTCGGTTTTACCGCCACCAGATATTTGTCTTCACTGAAAAAATGCTCTTTAGTCCACAGGATAATGCGGGGAAGTTCGCTTTGGGCCTTGGCGGCTCCGGGTTCCGTTTTTTTGCTGTATTCGGCGCCGACGACGACCTGATGGATTTGCGAACAGGAATAACGGGCGATTTTTCCGAACGGATACGGCAGGGTCAGATAAATCCTGGGCGGCAGCGGCTTGTCGCTGACGATTTTCCCGAAACGCTGCTCTATGCCGACCTCATTCGGGCCGACCTCCTGAATACAGGTAAAAGCCCACAGCACCAGCAGCCAGAGAATAACCGTCGGGAACAGGGCTTTTTCCACAAAATGATATATCCAGGTGCCTGAAACCTTAAAACCGAACTGGTAGTCGAGGGAATCCGCAACATTCCGGACAACCCCGCCCGGCTCGGTAAACAAGGCCAGCAAACGGCTTTCGAAAACGGGGCGCGGTTCTTCAATAGTACGGGGACGGTAAAATTCGACAACGAGGTTGGAGATGAACTCAGCGCCTAAAATTATATAGATAACAATTATGGTACGGGAAGTGTAATAATCCGCTTTCGGCAGAAGCTTGCTGGTAAGCAAAGTCGAGATCCCGGCGACAAGCAGCACGACAAAACCGAGTATCAGCCACGCGCCAAGCGGCTGCAGCCAACGGAAAG
>JBAYCO010000382.1:0-4473 GCA_041668685.1 Victivallaceae bacterium
CGTTTATATTTGCTTTTAAGTCTCTCGATGCCGGAGCAAGGCTGCTCCTGGCACTACTTTCCCAAATAACAAATTACTATAATGCCGGGGATTTTCAGTAGTCACGAGTGCGGCCTCGCACCATGACCAATAACGTTTATATTTGCTTTTAAGTCTCTCGATGCCGGAGCAAGGCTGCTCCTGGCACTACTTTCCCAAATAACAAATTACTATAATATTAAATTATTGCTACTCAGAAAACGGGTTTGTATATTATTGTTTCAGATATTATAGTTTTCTCTGTAAATTGCCTGCAATAACAAGGATTCCTGATTATGCGTGCCGAAGAAGTAATTAAGCTATTGAAACTCGAACCGTTAAGCGTCGAAGGCGGTTTTTTCAATGAAATATACCGTTCCAAACTGCTTGTGGACGCCGACGGCAAACAGCGTTGCTGCGGTACCGGTATTTATTACCTTATGACGCATAAGGATATTTCCGCCTGGCATAAAGTCGCTTCCGATGAAATATGGGTTTACCACTGCGGCAGCCCGGCGGTTCAGTTCCTGATTTTTCCGGACGGGAGACTGGAAAAAAGAATTATCGGCTGCGAACTGGAAAACGGCCAGTTGCCCCAAAGCGTTATTCCCGCCGGCGTCTGGCAGGCGGCAATACTGCTTGACCGCAGTGATAATGCATGGGGATTGTTCGGCGCGATGGTTTTTCCGGGATTCGAATATGAGGATTTTACCGGGGCCACTGTTGCGGAAATGATTGAAAAATTCCCGCATCTTAAAAAAGAAATCAGCAGTTTTTTCCCTTAAAGCAAAAAAAACAAAGCGGGCCGGAACGCTTCCCAATGTTCCGGCCCTTTGGTTATAATGACGCTTTAAATTAAGCGATTCAGCTTATTTGCCGATCTTAACCTTGGTAACTTTTTTCTTGGCTTCTTCGGTTTTCGGCAAATGCATCGTCAAAACGCCGTTATTGAATTTGGCTCCGACTTTGTCCACTGCGATGCCGTCAGGCAGCGAAAAACTCCGTTTGAAGGATCCATAGCTTCTTTCGGTCAGATGATAATTCTTTTCCTTCTTTTCTTCTTCAAAGCGTTTTTCACCCGCTATGCTGAGGATATTGTTTTCGATGGAAATATCGATGTCCTTTTCCTCCATACCGGGCATTTCCGCGCTAACATCGATCCCTTTATCGGTTTCGCTGATCTCGAATTTCGGCGTGAAAGCGCCGCATTTATCCGGCGCCGCCAACAGTGACGAACTGTCATCAAAGAAAGTTCCGAACAAGTCGTTCATTTGTTTTTGCAGGTCCAGAAAAGGATTGTAATATCCTTTGTCCGTAGACGGATAGTTGTCTCTTCTCTGATGTCTCGGTAAAAATTTGTTAATCATAATCAATGTCTCCTTTTTTGTTTTTAGATTTTAACAGTTTGTATTTTTTGAGTATGGATTTATCAGTTTTTATCTGCATCACCTCCTTTAAGCTAATTCTATTTTTTAATAAAGCATCCTGTGTGCCAGAAAACGAAATTCACAAATAAAATATTTACAACCAATGAGTTACAAAAACAAATCCGTTTTCAGCAATCTGTAATTCCTGTGTCAATTTGACCCGCAATGCGGACACATTGTGACATTTTTTCCCGGCCAGATAGCAAGCCGGGAAAATTCCTGCAATAATCATCAGGGTCCGGTAATTTATTTGCAATTTTTCTTTAACGGATACATATTGTAATAAAAAAATTACAAGCCTGAGGTTTCATGAGTGATATCCGTTGTCCTGTATGCCAATGTAAAGAATATACTACTGAACGACATGTTTTTAGTGGCGGCTGGGGATGTCTTGGCTTCCTGTTGTTCGGCTGGATAGGTTTGCTGCTGGGTTTATTGGGCATAGATACTTATATTGTCTGCCTGAACTGCGGCCACAAATGGAAACCGGGACAATATCAAAGATTTTAAAAGCGGTTCCTCGTCGTTTTGTAAAAACCGGCAGGCATATTGAGGACGAGTCAGGATAAAATATTTCGACGTCAACTAAAAAACTGATAGAATATGAAACGCGGCAAACCTGAAAAATATATAGGCCTGGCAGGCTCAATAAGACAGTTGATAAAAGCAGAAAACCTCAAAAACGGCCAAGCCCTGCCTTCAGAGCGCAAACTGGCGAAACTTTACGGGTGTACCCAGGTAACAGTACGCAAAGCCCTGCGCCTGCTGGAAAATGAAAAACTGATCCATAAAGTACCAAGCCGCGGAAATTTTGTCGGCCACCGCTCCACGGTTTCACCACAAAAAGGCATTCTGGGTTTCATTTTTCCGGACGACGAAATTTTTTATTACAAGATTTTCTCCGCCCTGGAACAAAAATTCAGTGAAATGAACCTCCATCCGATAGTCCACCTGACCCACAACCTGAAAGAAAAAGAGGATAAAATACTCGATTTTCTCGAAAGTTGCGGCGCGGATGCCTTAATCGCGGTACCAAACGCGCAATGCCTGCCAAGCTACCGGAAACTGACCGTTCCGCTCCTGTTTTTTGATTTATACTTGAAAGAACTGCCCGTCCCTTATGTAATAACCGACGACTACCAGGGCGCTACTTCCGCAGTGGAATGCCTGCTGTCACTGGGCCACCGGGATATCGCCTACATCAGCGGGACTTACGACTTCACTTCAAAACTGCGCAGACAAGGCTACATCGACGCCCTGAACAGAAATAATATCCCCATTGCCCCTGAATATATAAAATGCCAGGAACCCACCAGGGAATGGGGCCATTACGCCGCCCGCGAACTCTTTAAATGCGGCAAAGCGCCAAGCGCAATTTTCTGCGCCAACGACACTATCGCCGCCGGAGCGCTCCGTTACCTGGCCTCGGAAAAGATCAAGGTTCCCGCGGACTGCTCGATAATATCATTCGGCAATACCCCAATCGCGGAGGACTTGAATTTAGCCAGCGTCAGCCAGAATTCCCAGAAAATAATCGACGCGATAAGCTCCAACCTGCAAATAACCCTCAATGGCGAATCCGCCCCGCGCGAAACATTGATCAGCACCAGCCTGGTACTGCGCGGTTCCACCGCCTCTCCCCGGAATTAACGCAAACTTAACGAACATTTATCGTAAGGAACTTGAAAATAAAGATATAAAGCTTATTTTTAGCTGTTTGATATAAATTTAACAATTATAAATAGAACTGGAGAAAGAAAATTGCAGACTTCCAATCAAAAACATTTATTGATCCTGAGCGGCCCGATGGGGAACGGACACATAAGGGCGGCCGGGGCTCTGGAAGCATGTGCCGAAGAAAAATATCCCCACCTGAAAGTTACGAATGTAAACGTCAAGGACTACATGCCGTTTATCTATAAAAAGATGTTCCATGACCTCTATCTTTACTTTGCCAACAACTGCCCGTTCGCCTGGAGTTTCATTTATTACAATACCGACAAGCCATATCCTGAAACTGTCCTGGGACGCTTTTTCCTGTGGTTCCGGAGACGGATCAGAAAACGAATGATCCGCGAAGTATTAAAATATAATCCGGATTATATTATCTGTTCCCATTTTCTTCCGGCGGAAATACTTAATGAGTATAAAGCCCAAAATGACTTCAAGGTGCCGGTTTCCGTGATCGTCACGGATTTCTCGCTGCACTGGGTTTATATCAATACGGTTCTGGACAATTATTTCGTTAACTGCACCGAAGTGAAAAACCTGTTGATATCCCGCGGCGTCGAAGATACGCGCATACACATTACCGGTTGCCCGGTATTTCCCGAATTCACCAGGGAATATCCCCGTGATGAAGTCATTACCCTGCGGCGGAAAAACGGTTTTGACGCCGACACCCCTATATTTCTGGTGATGATGGGCGGCAACGGCGTCGGCAAAATGACCAGTCTGTGCGAAATCCTGCTGAAACGCTTTCCTGAATATGGGGTTATCGCCATGTCCGGAGCCAATCCGAAAAAAATCCAGGCGCTTCAAGCGCTGGAAAAGGACTATCCCGGACGGCTGCTGCCCGTACCGTTCACCGATGAAGTGGCGCAGTACCTCGCCATGAGCGATATTATCGTAACCAAACCCGGCGGAATTTCCACTTCCGAATGCATTGCCATGGAAAAGCCGATGGTTATCATCAATCCTATTCCGGGACAGGAGGAGCGGAATGTGGATTATCTGATCGAACGCGGTATAATCACCAAGGCGCATTGCGAAGAGAGTTTGCAGTACCGGGAAGTACTGCCTTCCTCCGACCGGCTCAAATTCATCGCGGAACAACTCAAGAACATCAGCCTTCCCAACGCCGGTTACGACATACTCGAAATAGCCTTGAAAGAATAAATAAAAGCCGGGCTCAAAGAACCCGGCATTGAAAAAACTCCCCATAGGGGAGCAGGAGACGTTAATGGAATTCCAGAGTTTAACTCTCATGCAACGTTCCCCACGCCCCTGGAGACAGGGGCGGCTACAC
>JBAYCO010000383.1:0-4469 GCA_041668685.1 Victivallaceae bacterium
GCGAGCGCCGCCGCCTGTTCGGCGGTTTCGAGTTTTATTTTGGAACGGATTATCGAATGCAGATCGAAGAGAAACAATATGGCAACCAGCAGGATGACCAGAATAACGATTGCGAAAACCAGCACCTGTCCGCGTTGTCGGCGATTTTCTCGAAGCGTTTCCATCAATCACTCTCCAGATATAAAATTGCGTGGTTGAAAGCCCGCGCTTCACCGGCCGGGATATCCGCTTCAGTGGCGCCGCCGACAAACCAGTTCAGGTTTTCACCGAGCAGAGGCATATTCCTTATCCTTACGGTGCCTGCGATAATACGGCTTGACGGGTCATCGGAATAGCCTACTCGAACCAGCGGCGTATCACTGGTAATATTGTCCGGCTCCCAGTACTCGAAATTAATGCCGCGCGGGCCGTAACAGCTGTAATTCATGTATTCTTCCGCCGCGCTCGAAAGATTTTCCTGCGTAAAAGGAGCAGTGGTGGGAATACTGGAAATGTCTTTTCCGGACGCGCCGGTTATCGCCACCCGCGCGGCGCGCTGAATGATAGAATATGAATATCCCAGGCTGTAGGCTTTGGCGGCATAGAAGGATGAATATTCCGCCAGCATTTTCGCCATTGTCCACTGGAATATCTGCATCAGGCCGAAAAACAGCAGGCATAAAAGCAGAATACACAAAAGCGACTCCACAATAGTCGCGCCGCGTTCCGATCTGTTTTGCCGTTTACGCATGCGGGATCCTCATAAATTTGCCGTATATAATAAAACGCATTTTTTAAAGAATTATTGTATTACAAGGGTAAAGATACCTGCCCAAGCAGCTTTTTGCAAATCCTTTCAGTCACGGCATGGGCGCTATTTCGCCGACAAGCGAATTGCTGCCTGAGATTCCCGTGGTTTTAATCTGTGTGATCACATGTTTCTTTATCGCCGGGTCGGCGCAAACGACATTTATATAATTATCGCTCCAGCCCCTGAAATAGCCGTCCCGGTCTTTTCTTTCGAAGAGCACCGGGAGCGTTTCGCCGGCCTGGGATTCAACGAAGGCGGCTTTCATCTTTTCAGCGGCTTCCGCGAGACGCAGGCGGCGTTCGTTAACAATTTCTCCCGCCACCTGTCCCGGCATCCCGGCCGCCGGGGTGCCTTCACGGCGGGAATAAGTGAAAATATGAATATTGGCAAAATTCATCTTTTCAATGAAACGCATCTGCTGTTCAAAATCCTCATCGGTTTCTCCGGGAAACCCGACAATTATATCAGTTCCCAGATGAACGCCGGGAATAAGCTTCCTTGCTTCCGTAACAAAATGCGCATATTCAGCAGTAGTATATTTTCGCCCCATGGCCTTAAGCACCCGGTCACTGCCGTGCTGGAGAGACAAATGCAGAAAACGACAGATTTTGGGGTTCCCGGCAATTGTCGCAAGCAGTCCGGCATTATTCGGATGCGGTTCAGTGGAACTCAAACGAATCCGGAAACGGCCGGGAACAGCGGTTAAAAACCGTATCAGGTCATTCAAGGTACGGCCGCCATCGTTATAAGCGCAGATATTCACCCCGGTAAGCACTATCTCCTCAAAGCCGCAAGCCAGTAAATGTTTGAACTCAGTAACAATCTCATTCCAGTCGCGGGAACGTTCCGGCCCGCGCGCATACGGTACTATACAATAAGTACAGAAATTGTTGCAGCCTTCCTGGATTTTCAGGAAAGCGCGGCTCTTAAACCGAAAATCGCCGACTCCGTTTTCCCTGAAAACCTCTGTCGGCTGGTCCATGCTGAAAGCGCGCCCGGTCGAAATACTTTTTTTACCCAGAAAATCCTTTATCAGGGAATCGATTTGCTTTTTTTCAGGGTTGGTCAGGATAAGGTCGACGGCCTTTTCCTCAACCCACGCCGAATTCTCTATTTCAGCGCTGCAGCCGGTAACGATAATACAGCTTTCGGGATGTTTCGAGCGGAACCGCCGCGCCGCCTGCCGGCTTTTACGGGAAGCCGTCGAAGTAACCGTGCAGGTGTTTATCACCAGTAAATCGATGCGCCCGTCATATTCCGGACGGACAATTTTCCAGCCGTCCAGCCTCAAACGGCCAAGCAGCAAAGCGCTGTCCGCCTGGTTAAGGCGGCATCCCAAGGTAAATACCGCCGCGTTGCCTGAATTTCCAGTCATTTAAACCTGCAATGTTATTTTAATTCCAGGCATAATCTACTTTGCGGACAATACTATTTCAAACGCTGCAAGTTTTCGATTTCGTTTATCATGGTTTCGTAATTCGTCAACGCGGTTTTCGAAAGCTTGCGCCCGTAAGGACAGGCTGATGGCATAAGCACAAAACCGCGTCCCTCTCCGGCAGTACCTTCGGCAATAGCCGTTTTCACCTTTTCCCGGAAATCGGCTTCATTCAGGTTCTCTATATCCGAAGCCTCAAGGTTGCCGAACAATACCATGTCTTTCCCGTAATTCTTCCTTACATAGGACAACTGCACATCGCCCTGCGGCGGAGGTTCTATCGGGTCAAGCCCCATGCAGCCGGTATCGGCAATATGATCAAGTATCTTCATGAGATTGCCGTGCGAGTGCAAACGCGCATAACCGTTATATTTATGGATTATCTCAACCAGTCGCCGGTCATATCCGGTCACATATTCCTTGAACAGCTCCGGCGGCAGATAAGGCGGACTGGCGTATTCCGGCCCGTAAATCCTCCATAAATAACCGGGCAGCGCCTTACTTATGAGCTCCACTTCCCATTCCAGAAAAGCGGCGGCCTTATCCAAAGCCTTGATGAATAGATCCTTTTCCATCATGGCGGTTATCGTAAACATGCTCATTTCAAATAAAGAGGCAACGGCGCATAAAGGGTCGGAAGTATTAAGCATAATACAGCCGCTGTCACCCACCAATTTCTCCAGATCGGCGATTTTTTTGACATCAACTTCGCCTTTTAATTCCGGCAAGGGCAGTTCCAGCCAGGCTTTGAGGTCGTCGACATCCTTTACAAGGTGTTCAGTAACCCAGGTCGTATCGATATCCTTTTCCCTTGTCGTTGATGAAGTCAAAACCCGGTTGCCGCAATGAATAACGGTCTCAGTGACTATGCAGTCTCCCTCGTACCTGATCTTATTTTCAACATATTTTTCGGGAATAATATTTACCGGTCCGGTATCCGCCATAACATTTGTTCCGGTACAGACAATGGCATCCGACTTTTCCCGCGCCAGGGCCAGCAGCGGCTGCCACGAAGGATCATTGTAAATATTAAAAGGATCCGTATCTTCCGGAACCTGGCTGAAGCCGTCGATCTCATAAAAACATACCGCCGGGCGATCCACGCTTTTCCCGGCAAAAGTACGCATCAAACGTTCTCTGCGATTCATTATCAACCTCTTTATTTAGTAAATAATATCATATAAAAAATGGAAAAATATAACTTTCGAGTATATTATAACCGAATAAAGGCATTTTGTATTTAGCGGAAAATATCAATAGTTTCGCAATTTATATCAAAAAACGGATTTAAGCTCATGCCGAATAAAAAACCCTTGTCCTGTCCCGTCAAGGAAATAAGCGGAGTATGGCGCTTTGAACGCAAAACCGGATCATCCGGGACAACGTTCTCAACTCCGGGACACCTTATACACTATATCGCACAAGGAGCGGAAAACGTTACAATAAATAAACGTGAATTCCACGCCAAACCCGGAGACGTTATATATTACTATGAACAGGAAGAGGTAAGAACTCATTTTCCGGAAAATACGGTTTTTTATTCCATAGCTTTTATGGCTCCGGAACTGCCGCCGCTGGCGGGAGAGCGGCGGGTGTTTAAGGCGCAAACCGGGGTTGCGGATATATTTGCCGGGATTTACGAACTCTACACCGCGCCGCCAGGGAAACCCTCAATGCGCCTTTTTCGTCTGCTTCTGGAACTGCTGGAACGTCTCGATTTCGATAAATTTGCGGTGAATTTTTACGGCCGACAGGAAAAACTCTGGCATCAGATAGAATCCCGGATCAGGCGGGAGCGCAGGTTCCGGATCGGAATCAAAGAGATCTGTTCCGAATTCGGCGTCAGCCCGGCCTCCCTGCATCGTCTGTGCGTTGAGGTTTCAGGGAAACCGCCGGGCAAAAGGCTGCAGCAGATACGGATGGAGGAAGCAAAGGCTCTGCTGATGTTTTCCGGACTCAACGTTTCGGAAGTCGCTGAATATCTAGGTTACGGGCGAATCCATGAGTTTTCCCGCGAGTTCTCCGCCTGTTTCAAAAGTCCGCCCTCCAGCTTCAGGCATTCATAAACTTTATTAATCTGAAAATTTAATATTTATGCCTCTTCACCAGAATTTATGGGTTGAGCTTGCGAGTGATTATGCCGAATCCGAGCTTGACAGTAAGGCGGTAGTGTATAGTTGCACTTGAAATTTAATAAAAAATAATTATGCGTTTGTAGTTCCGCCTTCAGGCGGCGCTTAGGGA
>JBAYCO010000384.1:0-4466 GCA_041668685.1 Victivallaceae bacterium
AACAATCCCGAACTGATCCACGCCGGAGCGGAACGCTTCGGCAGTCAATGCATAGTGCTGGCTATCGACGCCAAACGCGTACCCGGCCAAAAAAATCAATGGCAGGTTTACACCCACGGCGGACGCAAACCGATTAATTTGGACGCGGTAGAATGGGCGAAACGAGGCGTGGAGCTCGGCGCCGGGGAAATACTTCTGACCAGCATGGATGCGGACGGCACCAAAGACGGTTATGACTGCGAACTTACGCGGGCCGTGTCCGAAGCGGTTCCTGTACCGGTTATAGCTTCCGGCGGAGCCGGAACTCTCCAGCATCTTGTGGAAGTGCTTGAAAAAGGAAAAGCGGACGCGGTACTCGCGGCAAGTATATTTCACTTCGGAACCTTCACTGTTCCCGAAGCCAAACAGTTCTTAAAACAACACAACATACCAGTAAGGTGACAATAAAATGAAAAGCAAAAAAGAATTCGAACAGGCTTGTCTGGATTACCATGTCAAACCGATACCCGGCAAAGTAGCCGTCAAAACGACAAAACCCTGTGAAACCCAGAAAGAACTTTCCATCGCATATTCTCCGGGTGTAGCGGTTCCGTGCCTGGCTATCAAGGAAACTCCGCAAGATATCTGGAAGTATACCGCCAAAGGCAATCTTGTTGCCGTCGTCAGCGACGGCACCGCCGTACTCGGTCTGGGTAATATCGGCCCGGAAGCAGGACTGCCGGTAATGGAAGGCAAATGCGTCCTCTTTAAACGTTTCGCCGATATCGACGCCATCCCGATATGCGTCGGCAGCGTCTTTCTGGAAAACGGCAAAACCGACCCGGCGGCGCTGATCGGGTTCACCAGGAAACTTGAACCTACTTTCGGCGGCATCAACCTCGAAGACATCGCCGCTCCCGCCTGTTTCGAGGTGGAACAGAAATTAAAGAAAATAATGAAAATACCCGTATTCCATGACGACCAGCATGGTACCGCGATCATTTCCCAGGCCGCAATCATAAATGCCTTGAAAATGGTCGGCAAAAAAATTGAGGACTGCAAATTCGTTATCAGCGGAGCCGGCGCTGCCGGAATCGCCTGCTGTGAATTCTACATTTCCGCCGGAGCCAGACGGGAAAACTTCATCATGTGCGATTCCAAAGGAGTTATTTATAAAGGCCGGGGAAACTTAACTCCGGAAAAAGAAAAATTCGCGATTGAAACCGAAAAACGTACCTTGACGGAAGCAATGAAGGGCGCGGATATTTTCCTGGGGTTCTCGATTGCCGGGGCGGTTGATGCGAAAATGGTTAGAACAATGGCTGCCGACCCGATTATTTTTGCGATGGCCAATCCTGTACCGGAAATCTATCCTGATGAAGCTTTGGCTGCCGGAGCCGCGGTTGTGGGAACCGGACGCACCGATTTCCCGAACCAGGTAAACAATGTACTGGGTTTCCCCGGTATATTCCGTGGAGCATTGGACGTGCGGGCCAGCAATATCAATGAAGAAATGAAACTGGCCGCGTCCCGGGCTTTGGCCTCATTGGTGAATGAACCCGCCTCTCCGGAAGTGCTGAAAATTTTAAGCGCTGCCTATCCGGAAGATGCTGCGGCAGACATGTTTGAGGGAGATATTCCTTTAAAACATACTTATGTAATTCCTAAACCGTTTGATCCGCGGGTTGTTCCGCGAGTTGCACGTTATGTTGCCGAAGCTGCGATGGAAAGCGGAGTCGCCATGTTAAAAATCGCCGATCTGGACGCTTATGAATATGAAGTTGCCGAGCGCATCAAAGCTGCAAACAACTGAAAAAACGCCAAATTAAGCTCCATATTCGAGCAAAAATTTTATTATTTTTTTCATTAGCGGGCTTGACCTTAAGGATTTTCAGTATATTAGTAAGAGCTCACCAAAGTGATGTAATACGCGCCCGTAGCTCAATTGGATAGAGCGTCTGGCTACGGACCAGAAGGTTTGGGGTTCGAATCCCTACGGGCGTACCATTTATTTTTCTCATTTGTGAGAAAACCGATTTTGCCGCTTGACGTATATCCCGTTGTACCACAAGGATATACGAATTTCACTGTTTTCAAGCAAGCCTCTGAAAAAAGCTACTAATCCGCTGTTTTCTCTCTGTTTAAGAGCTTTCTCTCTGCAAGTTCGGGTCGCGACCCGATTTTTTCGGGAAATTTGTTTAAATTTTTTAGTGCCTTATAGTCAATCACTTAACCCCTGGAAATGCGATTAAATCCCTTCCAAAGTTTGTGTAGCGGTAAAGTGGACTGGGGTAAAAACGTGTCAAAACGTGTGTTTTTCGAACTTTCTCTGAGAGTTACTGCGAGAGGTTGTGTTTTTTTCTGGAAGGAAATTTAACGATTTTTCCCGTTTTTCCGGCTTTTAAGGGACTTCTCGTTCGATTTTACTTTTTCAACTCTTCTGGTTTAAGCGCCTCAATTTCAGCTTTGAGCTTTTTGCCAGCCTTGAATTTTACCGTAGCTAAATCAGGAATGATGACGGTTTTTTCAGGTTTCTTGGGGTTCCTGCCGACACGGCTTTTTCTGACAATAACCTCAAAGACCCCGAAATTTCGCAACTCTACTGTTTTGCCAGCGGCGACTTCATCCGCGATACCATCCAGGGTCATCTGAATTATTGCTGCGACTTCCTGTTGAATAAGGCCCGTTTCCCTTGCTATTTTTACCACCAGATCGCGCTTGGTCATTGACATAATCAATTTCCCTTTTTATAAATAATTCGTCTCATATATTTTCCGTTTTCCAGGACTTTCATGCTCCTTTATGAAACCGGATTTGAGAAATATATCCATATTACGGAAAATCGTTGATTTTGCATGAATGGCGTCCTGCTTACGCGCTTCCTGAAACAGCTCACTTATGGAGTATGCCCCGTCCATGGAATAAATAGTGTTCAGTAGATTTTCCCGTTCTATTGTGTAGACGTGCCCCAGTTCCCTTAAGTGATCCCGCAGGCTTTCCACATTAACTTCCGACTGCATCGTTCATTTCCTTTTCTAATTCAACATTATACATTAGCAGTATTTATGGATTTGGCAAGAAAAATGGCACGAGAAAAGTGCTATAATGAAACTGTGGGCGGATATCGGGACAAAGCAAGGTGATTTCTACTTGCATTAAAAGAATTTCCGGTTAAAATCGGAGGCGGAATTTGCTCCGCCGCGTCCGTCGGACGGCGTTGCCGTAAGCGTAATAAAATACTGTGATTGATTCCAGCGCAATTTATAATGTTTTTTCCCCTGTGTGATCGTAAAGCCAAGTTTTGTCAACGCTCCAATCTGCGTTCCCTGGGCTTTCCAGGTTTTCAGGATTTCCGTTGCGGCGTCACGAATTTCACCCCGTTTGCCAGATTCCCGGTTCGCCGCAAGAATCGCCTCACATAACTCCCGGCGGCGACATTCATTTCCCGCGGGGATGGTTTTAATTTCCTTTTGAACAAGTTCCAATATAAAATCCCGCATCTCGCCTTCACAGAATTCCGGGATATTAGGCTTTTCCAGAAAGCGTCCCATTGTATGTCCTCCTTTAATTCACGGTTTGTAAGTGGAGAGAATATAATAAGTGCGGATGAATTGAAATTCAACAGTAAATACTTGACAATTTGCAACATAGCGAATATGGTTACAATTTAACACGAAAACTACGGGGGATTCAATATGCCGGACATCAAAAAAGTTTTAGCCAGCGAAATTTGCCGTCTTGCCAGAAAAGAAGCCAAAGCCGCGTTAAAGCCGCTCCAGGCGCAGGTTTCCGCACTCAGAAAAACCATTGCGGCACAAAATGCGAAAATTAGGACTTTGGAAAAACGTATTCCCGCCGCCGCACCGAAACCAAAAACTGAATCGCAGCCAGCCACGGACCGCAAGGTTCGCATTACTGCTGAAAGCATTGTCAAACTGCGCCGGAAACTGGGGCTTACGCAGGCACAGCTTGCCACGTTACTGGGGGTCAGTAACTTCTCGGTCAGCCATTGGGAACTTGGAAAAACCTTGCCACGTGATGCTTTTAAAGGCAAAATTGCCACTTTGCGTGATATGGGAAAGCGTGAGTTGAAGCTCCTGTTGAAGGAAAAAGACATTACTCCGGCTGAACCAGCTAGGGCAAAAACTTCTGTTCAGTCGCCGTAATGGCAGGATTTAGCTGAGAACATTAGCGGAATAGGTGATGAATTATGAAAAATGTAATGAAAGTAAAAGATCTCATTGAAAAATTAGAAAAAATAGATCCACAACTAGAAGTGCTGTGTTATATGGAGAATCATATCCCAGCACCTTTGCTTATACAGGACGTTTCTGTGCATGAAGCAATCAAACAGAAAGATGAAGAAGAGCAAATACCTCGTTTAGTATTTCAGAAAAATAATTTTTCTCAGAAGATTGCTCTTATTGAAATAACTTCTGATTTTTAAAACTAGAGTAAAAGGGTAATGCCGATAATTTTTTAGCAAG
>JBAYCO010000385.1:0-4464 GCA_041668685.1 Victivallaceae bacterium
ACTGGGTTATGGCTGGCGGTAATGACGATGCCGCCGCTTGCCTTGAAATGCGTTACCGTGAGCTGCGCCGTAGGAGTGGGGACAATGCCGAGAATCAGGGGCTGACAACCAGCCGCAAGCAGTCCGGCAATTACGGCCTGTTCAAGCATTTTCCCTGAATTCCTGGTGTCCCTGGCGACAATGACCCGACCGCAGCCGGTATATTTACCGAAAGTCGAAGCCAGGGAAGACGCCAGTTGCGGGGTCAGCGAGTCGCCGACTACGCCGCGCACCCCGGCCTCCGAAAATTTTAAAGTATGCAGAGCCCTGTTCATCAGTTCATGTTCTCCAGTAAGGTGCTGATTTCCAAAGCACGGTCTTCGGCCAGTTCCTTGTCTTTCGATTCGGAAATCAGGCGGATAACCTGTTCCGTGCTCGATGCCCGGACGCTTACCCAGCCGTCTTTCCAGTCCAGGCGCAGGCCGTCGATTTCACATATCCGGGCGTCCCTGAAATGGCTCCTGATCGCCCGGATGCGGTTATAGGCATGCATTGACGAACTGTCGACGGTTCTTTTTACAATGTGATAACGAGGCAGTTCGTTGACCAGTTCCGATAATGTTTTTTCCGTTGCCGCCATCGCCTCAAGAATTACGGCGCTGGCGTATATGGCGTCAAACCCCGGCAGCCAGTCGCTGCTGGTAAACGAACCGGAACCTTCACCGCTGATAAAGGCGTTCGTTTCCTCCATATAATCAATAATGTTGGATTGGCCGGTAATGTGTTTTTCAAGTATGCCGTGATGTCGGGCAACCACATCGTCAAGGATTTTTGAAGTACAGATATTGCTGATTACCCGCAGATTTTTTTCCCCGGCTTTACCAAGGAGATAATTTGTTCCGAGCGGGAAACTGAATTCCTCGGACAACGTTTCCCCGGTATCGCTGACCAGAGAAACCCGGCTCATGTCGCTGTTAAAGACAAAACCGGCATCGCTTTTCAGCGCTTTGATAAGGGACTGCACCTGGAATGCGCTGTGCGGGCGGGGTTCCGGATCATGCGGCAGAATACCCGACAAAATATTGTTTATGGGAATCAGGTTGAGCCCGAAACGCTCGGCAAATTCTTTTGCGAGGACAGAGCCGGAACCGTTGCAGAAGTCACAGATCACGGTAAATCCGGCTTTTTTAATGGTTTCAGTATCGACCGCCCGGCATAAAACGTCAAAATATTGCTTCCGGATGCTCTCAGGAACCGGGACGACATCCCTGATCTTATTCCATTTACAGGCGATAAAACGCCGTCCGTAATAGATGTCGAACAATTCCCGCAACTGTATGCTGTTGAGGTAAGCGCCATTCCCCCCCCAGGGAACAATCGAGTTCCAGGATTCTTTCTGGTGCCCGCCGCCGATAAGCAGTCCGCCGTCGGCCTTGAGTTCGAGGATGGCGAAAGACAGAAGCATCGCGGGGGCGATTCCCAGATCATGGACTTCACAGCCGCAGCTCTGCAACCCGGATATTACCGCCTGATGCAGCATTTCCGAAGAAAAACGCGTATCCAGAGCCACGACTACCCGGCCGCCGTTGGCCAGCGTACCAAAAGCGCAGGCGAAATCAATCGCGTTCTCCGGAGCCAGCCCGGCGCCGATAATTCCTCGTATTCCTGCTGAACCAAGTTTTCTGGGCTGCATAATCAATCCAGTTTTAAGATTTAATTTTCAACTTTCAATTCATTAAAATAGACCGGCTTTCTGAAAACTCAAATATTCAAGTATGCGCTGTCATATCTTCGACGCGTTTTTTCACCGTTCTCCGGTCAAGCTCCAGAATTTTTGCCGCGGCAAGATAACTTCCGGTTTTATTATAAGCGTTCAAACAATAAATATTCAACAGCTCGTCAGCAGTCAAACGGCATTCCCTGAGTTCATGGAACAGCGCGTTTTCACTATTCGGAGACGATGGCGCTTTCTGTACCGCGTACGCTCCCCGGATAAGGATATTGCGCAGGCACTGTTCCAGTTCCCGGACATTTCCCGGCCAGGCGTATTCCAGCCCCAGGTTCGCTTTTATCCAGGCGGTCGCTTCCGTCGCCAGTTCTTCGGAATCTCCGGGGCCGACCATGCCCGTCGCCAGGTGTTGGACGAAATTGTTTAATTCCTGTTCGGAACCGCCGAGCTGTTCATGCAGTGAAGGCGTTTCGATAATATCGGAGCAGAGACGATAATACAGGTCGCCGCGGAACGTTCTTTTTTCAATCGCCTCAAGCAGATTGCGGTTTGTCGCGGCCAGCAGTTTACCTTTGTAATAGCGTTCGGTATTGTCGCCGAGCCGCTGGAATTTACGGCTTTGCAGGATACGCAGCAGTTTTACCTGCACTGCTTCGTTGACTTCCCCGATTTCGTCAAGGAATACCGTCCCGTATTCGGAGCAGGTTTCCATCCAGCCGATCCGGCTCTGGACCGCACCGGTGAAAGCTCCTTTCTGGTGGCCGAACAATTCCGATTCAATCAACGTCTGCGGCATGGCGGAAAGGTGCAGCGGGAAAAAAAGCTGTTGCGAATTAGCGGTGAAATCCAGCGCTTTCTCGTCAAACGGTATATGCTGCGACAACGCCACCGCCCGCGCCACCAGTTCTTTGCCGGTTCCCGACGCACCGGTAATCAAGGTGGTAATGCTTTGCATCCGGTTATAAAGCAGGCGGTGATAGCGGATTATGTCATGCGTGAAAATCGACTGCCAGATTGACGCGCGCAGTTTTGACGATACCGGGGAACGCCCGATCAGAAAATCAAAAATATAGTGGAAAGCCCGGCGTATTTGAAAATACATTTCAAACATCTTAACCGCCGTAAAAACCGTTTTGAAAGGGCGCTCCCGGAGATGCAGATAGTATTCCCAGTCAGAGTGAAAACGCTGGTAGCAGTCCGCAAGGCTGTACTTGCCGCTGTGGTCCATGAAATACGCCTTTATCTCCCCTCGGTATATTTCGAACAGATAATAAATAACCAGGTTTTCATAAACATGCAGATCGCCTTCCGCCAGTTTCAGATCCTTGTCGAGAAGCCGTTCGCGAAACTTTGACAGCAGCTCGATAGCCCGTTCTTTCAGCTTATTGGTATTGAAACGCACCCGGCTCTTCTCCGCCCTGGTGTTACCTGTCGCCGGCGGGCGGTAATCTGCTCCCAGCGCTGTTTTTTCAAGCAGATCCCGTTCCGGCAGAAACGGGTTGGTGAAATCCAGCTTCCCGATTGCTTCCGCTATCTTTCTTTCCTTGTCCGTGCATAACGTCATGATCAACGCTCTAATTTATTAAGTAGTCACGAGTGCGGCCTCGCACCGTGACCGGTAAAGTTTATATCCGCCTTTAACGCTTTCTGTGCCGGAGCAAGGCTGCTCCCGGCACTACCCAAAACCACTTTTTTATCCTGTCCAAATAACAAATTCCTATAATATAACATCTGTACATAAAATGTCCAGCAATTGTACTTTTTTTGTTGATAACTTTATAGATAATAATGTTTGACGCCAGTCTCATATATATAGAAAAAGGCGGATGCAACGCCTCGGTGATCCGGTGGCCGACTTTGCGCAGGCAGAGCCTGAGCGTAGCAAAAGGCAACGCGCTCAGCCTCTTGAAGGCTCGAAATTTTGGAGCAACTTGTTGCGCCTGAATAGATACCGCTCTCGCTAAGCGAGGTCGGCTAAAAATAAGCAAAGCGAATTTTTAGCCGACAGTGAGCGTGCGAGTACCCCCGTTGCGAGTTATGAGACTATTGTCATGTTTCGGCGGGGAACAGGTTTGGCATGTTAATTGCTAATAAAAGAATTTGACATATTAGCTTATAAAAATCCAACATTCAGCGGGGGTGCTACAAAATTATGAGCCAGACAAGTAAACTCATTGAACATAAAGTCATTATCAGCGCCGAGGAGTGCAAGGGCTGTGAGCGTTGCGTAAACGCCTGTCCTAAATCGGTTCTGAAGATGGGGAAAAAATTTAATTTCATGGGCTTCCCCTATGCTGTTTACAAGGGCGAGGGGTGTACCGGCTGCGCCGCCTGTTTCTACAATTGTCCCGAACCCGGCGCGATCCAAATCGTAAAAATTACCGAGGAGGAAGATTAGAAATGGAACATACCAATAAAATGTTGCTGAAAGGCAATGAAGCGGTAATTTACGGGGCTCTTCT
Source organism: Victivallaceae bacterium (assembly GCA_041668685.1). Taxonomy (GTDB): domain Bacteria; phylum Verrucomicrobiota; class Lentisphaeria; order Victivallales; family Victivallaceae; genus JAHOYW01. Next base: position 4,171 of record JBAYCO010000385.1, read on the forward strand.
GGCCGGTTGCGACTCCTACTTCGGCTATCCGATCACTCCGGCCAGCGAAATCGCCCATACTGCGGCGCAGCTTTTTCCCCGCCTGGGTCGGGTTTTCCTGCAAGCTGAATCGGAAATCGGCGCGATCAATATGGTGCTCGGCGCCGCCTCTACCGGCCGCCGTACAATGACCGCCTCCTCCGGCCTGGGCATAAGCCTGAAGCAGGAAGGAATTTCATATCTGGCCGGCAGTGATCTGCCGGCGGTGATAATCGATATTATGCGCGGCGGTCCCGGCCTGGGCAATATCGGCCC